>CAMJES010000006.1 GCA_946404705.1 uncultured Ruminococcus sp.
CTGCTCGCCCCCTTGACCCCTCGCCACCCTTTAAAAAGCGTGGACGTAAACTTTTCGTCCGCTTCGCGGTTTTTCCGACAGATATCAGCGCTGCAATAATTCCGAATTCCGCATTCCGAATTAAACAATTACGCATTTAAATTGCGCAGAATAGCCGTTTTTCGACTTTTTTGAAAAAATCTCAAAAAAATTTGAAAAAATGCTTGACAGCGGCATATTTATGTGTTATAATAAATATCGTCGTCAGGAAAGAGTACGACAAAACTTAATACGCGGTAGTGCTGGAATAGGCAGACAGGCACGTTTGAGGGGCGTGTGTCTTTGACGTATGGGTTCAAGTCCCATTTACCGCACCAATCTCCATCTATCTTCGGATAGGTGGATTTTTGTTTTTATATTCTCTTCTGCAAGCTCCTTTGCAATATGCATCCCCATCCCCCTCGATTAAATCGTTTTCTTAACATTTTATACCTAATTTGTATGATGTGTAGAAAATGGCGCTCTATGGGGAAAAATGTTTGAGCAAATAATTAGTAGTAAACCTATTGACAAACTATGATTTAAGCTGTATAATAAAACCACCGTAAAACAAAACCAATCTGAAAGGAGCGCGCTTATTATGATGTCTATGTGTACAATGTCATGCAAAACAGAATATCATAAAAGCCGCTTTTAAGTTTTTTACATATTATCTGACTTAAAGCAGGTTCGCCTGCTTTTTTTAATGGGAGTAAAAACCGTATGATCGAGCTTAAAAATATATCCAAAACCTATGGCAAGGGCGACAAGGCCGTTACCGCTATAAAGGAAGTCAATATCACTATAAATGACGGAGAGATATTCGGCATAATCGGTCTTTCCGGCGCAGGAAAAAGCACCCTTGTACGATGCATAAACTTTCTCGAACGCCCCACAACTGGCGAAGTTATCATAGACGGACAGAGCCTCGGAACGCTTTCGACAAAGCAGCTTCTTGAAGCACGGCGGAACATCGGAATGATATTTCAGGGCTTCAACCTGCTTGAACAGAGGACGGTGCTTAAAAACATCTGCTTTCCGCTGGAAATTGCAGGCGTAAAAAAAGCTGACGCAGAAAAAAGGGCAAGGGAGCTTCTCGAACTCGTTTCGCTTTCCGAAAAGGAAAAAAGCTATCCCTCACAGCTTTCGGGCGGTCAGAAGCAGCGTGTTGCAATTGCAAGGGCGCTCGCGGCAAATCCGAAATATCTGCTCTGCGATGAAGCGACCAGCGCACTCGACCCCGACACGACACGTTCTATCCTTGAACTTATGAAAAAGATAAACAAGGAGCTTGGCATAACGATAGTCGTTATCACTCACGAAATGAGCATTATCGACAGTATTTGCGACAGAGTGGCAGTCCTCGACCAAAGCGTTGTCGCAGAAATGGGCGATGTAAAGACCGTATTTGCAAATCCGCAGTCGGATATCGCCAAGAAACTCGTTCTTCCCGAGATGAAAACGGCTGACGAGATAAACGAGGGCAGAAAGATACGCATAATTTTCAACGGCGAAAGCTCGGGAAAGCCCGTTCTTGCCAATATTATAATGGAATGCGGCGCTGCGGTGAATATTCTCCACGCCGACACCAAGGACATTGACGGAAAGGCTTACGGTCAGCTTATCATTCAGATACCGTTTGCCGCTTACGAACGAGTTGAAGCTTATCTAAAAGCGAATAATATCGAATTTTCGCAGCTTGACGGTTAAAGGAGGTTTTAGAAAATGTCAGATCTGCTTACACAGCTTATTGAAAAGGGCGTTTTGCAGAAGGGAATATGGGAAACGATATACTTGACGTTCATTTCCGCATTTTTCTCTTACATAATCGGACTTCCGCTCGGCGTTCTCTTAAACGTTACAAGCTCGGACGGAATAAAGCCTATACCGTGGCTAAACAGAATACTCGGATTTATCGTTAACATCTTTCGAAGCATTCCTTTCGTTATATTAATGGTTGCAATGCTTCCTGTTGCGAAGCTTGTTGTCGGAACAAGTCTTGGAAACAAGGCTATGATAGTAACGCTTATAATCGCAGCTGCGCCTTATGTTGCGCGAATGGTCGAAAGCTCGATAAAAGAGGTCGACAAGGGCGTTATTGAAGCTGCCCAGTCAATGGGAACTTCAAATTTCAAGATAATATGTAAGGTGCTTATCCCCGAATCAAAGCCGTCGCTTTTAGTCGGTGCGGTGATATCACTTGTAACGATACTCGGCTACTCCGCAATGGCAGGAACTATCGGCGGAGGCGGACTTGGTATGATAGCTATCAACTACGGCTATCAGCGTTTTAACAACGATATAATATGGGTGTGCGTAGTGCTTACGATCATCATTGTTCAGCTTATTCAAGAGTTTGGCATGATGCTTGCTCGCAAAACGGACAAACGTATTAATAAGTAACGCATTTGCGTTTTTAAGGAGAAAAAGGAAAATGGAAAAACTTTTTGACCGCCTTTTAAGGGAAAATTTCAGGAATGGACGAATGCAGAGTACACGATGTTGTTAAATCCATAACTGTTCATTCACCAAAAACTGAAATTCAACGTATAATAAAGGAGATTATTATTATGAAAAAGAATACTGTATTAACAAGCATTATCGCCGCATTTTCTATCGCAGCACTCGCACTCACAGGCTGCTCTTCAAGCACAGGCAGCACAGAAACCACATCTGCCGATACTTCCGCAGCTGCAAACAATGAGGAAACCACAGCAGCAGAAGCTGAAACCACAGCAGAAGAAACAGCTTCAGCAGACACGACCGCAGCTGACGGCGACAACGTTATCAAGGTAGGCGCTACCTCTACACCGCACGGCGAAATACTCGAATTCGTAAAGGATAAGCTCGCAGAGCAGGGTTACGACCTCCAGATAACAATTTATGACGACTATGTTCTTCCGAACAAGGCTGTTGCAGACGGAGAGCTTGACGCAAACTACTTCCAGCACACACCTTACCTCAACAGCTTCAACGCTTCAAACGGCACGGACATCGTTTCCGTTGCTTCTATCCACTATGAACCGTTCGGACTTTATGCAAACGGCATTTCAAGCGTTGCAGATATCCCCGAGGGCGCATCTATCGTAATTCCTGCCGACGACAGCAACGAAACAAGAGCGCTTCTCCTGCTTGCACAGGAAGGACTTATCACTCTCCCCGAGGGCGCAAACGCTCTTGACGGCGTAAACACGCTTGACATTGTTGACGACCACGGCTACAATATCACGACCGTTCAGGCTGACACAGTTGCAGCTCAGTTCGCAAACGGCGGCGACGGTTCTCTCGCAGTAATCAACGGCAACTACGCTCTTGCAGCAGGTCTTAAAATTGAAGAAGCTATCGCAACAGAGGACGCTTCGGGCGACGCCGCTCAGACATACGCAAACATCATCGCTGTAAACAGAGGAAACGAAGACAGCGCAAAGATCAAGGCTCTTGTTGACGCACTTGAAACCGAAGATGTAAAGAACTTTATTGCCGAGAACTACAACGGCGCAGTTGTTGCAATTTTCTAAATCAAAAACAGAACCTTTAAATCAGAAATTCTCTTGAACCGGAGGAAAACATGGATCTGGCATTTATTTCGCAGCATTATCCGCTTTATGTAAAAGCAGCGGTGCTGACGGTCGTTATCGGCGGTATAGGCATTGTCCTATCCGCCGTTGTCGGACTGATATGCGCATTGTCAAGGTATTATAAGATACCCGTTCTGCGCACGATAACCGTCATCTACACCGAGCTTTCGAGAAACACGCCGCTTATCGTGCAGCTGTTTTTCCTGTATTTCGGTCTGCCGAAAGCAGGGATAGTTCTCTCCTCGGAGGCCTGCGGCATAATCGGACTTACATTTCTCGGCGGAAGCTATATGTCGGAATCCATCCTCAGCGGTTTTCAGAGCATCAAAAAAGGGCAGATCGAATCTGCCGAAAGTCTTGGACTTTCAAAAGCGCAGATAATGCGTTATGTTGTTTTCCCGAGAGCTGCGGCAGCTGCGATGCCTGCCGTAAGTGCAAATATAATCTTCCTTTTAAAGGAAACCAGCGTTTTCAGCGCAGTCGCCCTTGCCGACCTTATGTATGTCGCAAAGGATCTTATCGGAATGTACTCCAGCACGACCGAGTCGCTTTTTATGCTTGTCGTTGCATACCTTATCATAATTTTGCCGATATCGCTGTTATGCTCGGTGCTTGAAAGGAGGCTTCGCCGTGGAGGGGCTTAAGATAATCTTTGAGGGCAGCAACTTTTTGCGGCTGCTCGGCGGACTTTGGGTCACGATACGCATTGCGCTTATCTCGATCGGACTTTCGGTCATACTCGGCTCGTTCCTCGGCGCTGCAATGAGGGTCAGGAACAAAGCCGTGAGAGCCGTATGCAGGGCTTACCTTGAAATAGTGCGCATAATGCCGCAGCTTGTATGGCTTTTTATCGTATTTTTCGGCATAGTCAGAACGTTCGGCATCAACCTTTCGGGCGAAACTTCGGCTGTTATCGTGTTCACGATATGGGGAACTGCTGAAATGGGCGACCTTGTGCGCGGCGGCTTTGAAAATGTCCCCGTTCATCAGTACGAATCATCGCAGGCGCTCGGATTGACAAAGCTTCAAGCTTATATCTACGTTATTTTTCCGCAGGCAATACGCTTGCTTATCCCGAATATGATAAATCTTTCGACAAGAATGATAAAAACCACAGCTCTCGTATCCCTTATAGGCGTTACGGAGGTGCTTAAAGTCGGCAAGCAGATCATTGACGCAAACCGCTTTGAAGCGCCGAACGCAGCGCTTTGGGTGTACGGAACGATATTCTTAATGTATTTTTTTGTATGTTTCCCTCTTTCGATGCTCGCGACAGCTATCGAAAAGAAGCAGAAAAAGCTTTCGGCTTAAGCATTATAAGGAGTTGGCATAATGGCGGAAAAGATAATCGAGGTAAAAAACCTGCATAAGCAGTTCGGCGAAAACGTAATACTTAAAGATCTGTCAATATCGGTCGAAAAGGGCGAAGTCGTTGTACTTATAGGCCCCTCGGGCTGCGGCAAAAGTACGCTGCTGCGATGTCTGAACGGACTTGAACCGATACAGGGCGGAAGCGTTATGCTTCACGGCGAACCCGTGCTTTACGGCAAAAAAAGCCTTACAAAAATACGTCAGAGGATAGGAATGGTCTTTCAGAGCTACGACCTTTTTCCTCACATGACGGTAGCTCAGAATATTGCGCTTGCACCGCTTAAAGTGCAGAAAAGAGATAAAAAAGAGGTCGAAGAGGAAACGCTCAAACTGCTTGAAAGAGTAGGTCTTTCGGGGAAAGCTGACGCCTACCCGAATGAGCTTTCGGGAGGACAGAAGCAGCGCGCGGCGATCGTCCGCAGCCTTATCATACACCCCGATATCATCCTGCTTGACGAGATAACGGCAGCGCTCGACCCCGAAATGGTGCATGAGGTGCTTAAAGTTGTGCTTGACCTTGCAAAAAGCGGCACAACAATGATGATAGTCACCCACGAAATGGCATTCGCCAAAGCCGTAGCGGATAGGATACTGTTCCTTGACGGCGGCGAGATAGTCGAAGAGGGCAAACCCGACGAATTCTTTGATGCCCCCAAGACAGAAAGAGCAAAACAGTTCCTTAAAACATTCACATATTCAGACTAACGGAGGGAAATAAAATGAAAAAATTCAGCTTTAAGAAGATCCTTGCAGCAATATCCGCAGCAGCAATTGCCGTATCGTTTGCAGCTTGCGGCAATTCAAGCGCAGATACAACAGCAGACAGCACAACAGACGGAAAAGTTTACCGTACAGTTGACGAGATAAAGGAGAGCGGCACACTTAAGATCGGCGTTTTCTCCGATAAGAACCCGTTCGGCTACGTTGACAATAACGGCGAGTATCAGGGCTATGACGTTTATTTCGCAAAAAGACTTGCGCAAGACCTCGGCACGGAGCTTGAACTTGTTTCGGTAGAAGCCGCAAACAGAGCAGAGTACCTTATCACAGGCAAGGTAGATATCATTCTCGCAAACTTTACAGTTACTCCCGAAAGAGCAGAAAAGGTCGATTTTGCACTTCCTTATATGAAAGTCGCACTCGGCGTTGTATCTCCCGAAAGCGCACCGATAAACTCCGAAGCTGACCTCGAAAATAAGAAGCTTATCGTTGTAAAGGGAACAACAGCAGAGCAGTATTTTACCGAGAATACATATAACGGACTTGAACTTGTGAAGTTCGACGAATATAACGAAGCATATTCCGCATTGCAGGACGGCAGAGGCGACGCATTCTCGACCGATAATACCGAAGTCCTCGCATGGGCAATGCAGAACCCCGGATTTACGGTAGGCATTGAAACGCTCGGCAGCCTTGATACTATCGCACCTGCAGTAACAAAGGGCAATGAAACACTTCTCCAGTTCATCAATGACGATATCAAAGCACTTGCGAACGAGAATTTCTTCCATAACGACTATGACGCAACACTTGCAAGCGTCTACGGTACAGCAGTAGATAAAGAAAGCCTCGTAGTCGAAGGCGGAGTAGTGGAATAATTCGGAATTTGGAAGTCGGAATTCGGAATTATTGCAGCGCTGACATTTGTAGTTAAAACCGCGAAGCGGAGCAAAAGTTTCGCTCAAGCCTTTTCAAAGGCTTGCAGGGGTCAAGGGGACAGCGTCCCTTGTCGCGCTCCGCAGAGCGCGAAACTCCCTAAACCATAGCTAAAGGCACAGCCGCAACAGCACAAAAAAGTAAAAGCTTAAAAAGCGCAATTCACATCAAAAACGGAAAAGAGAACAAGTTTTGTCAAACAAACACTTGCTAAACCGATTTGTGAATTGCGCTTATTCTATTTTCCTAAAACAAATTCTCCTCGGGGATAAAACGCGAGAAGCGAAGCGCCGAGCGTTTTGACCCGACATCGTATGAACGGCTATGCATTTTGAACTGCAGCGTTCGTTAAACGGGACGGGAAACCCGTCCCCTACATAGATTTTTGTGAAAATCGGGTATTATCGGGCGGATATGGAATCCGCCCCTAAATTTTAAACAAAGCCAAATTCTTGCAGAATTAACGAAAACTTTTGTCAGCTTCGCGGTTTTAACTACATACGTTGGTGCTGCAATAATTCCGCATTCCGAATTTTCAACAATTACGCAAAAAAACGCTTGACAAATACCCTATGGGGGTATATAATATATACAGAATAAAAAATCCAAACAAGGGGATAATTAGTTTATGGATAAAAAATGCAATAAATGTACGGAGTGCAGAAAAACTAAGGAACGCTCCCCCGAAGAGTTCAGAAAGCTCATGAACCGTCTTAACCGAATTGAAGGTCAAGTCAAGGGCATTAAAAAAATGCTCGGAGAAAACGCTTACTGCACCGATATTCTCACCCAATCGGCTGCTGTCGGTGCTGCTGTTGACGCGTTTAACCGTGAGCTGCTTGAAAGTCACATTCGCTCCTGCGTTGTGAACAACATTCGTGAGGGCAACGCTGAGGCTGTGGACGAGCTGCTCGCTATCATGAAAAGATTAATGTGAAAAGGAATATACAAATGGAACAATACAACATTACCGGTATGACCTGCGCCGCTTGCAGCGCACGGGTCGAAAAGGCTGTTTCGGCGGTCAAAGGTGTTTCCTCGGTTTCCGTAAACCTGCTGACAAACTCAATGGCGGTTGAGGGGACTGCGGTGCAGTCGGATATTTTTGAAGCTGTGAAAAAAGCAGGCTACGGAATTTCCGCGAAGAACGGAAAGCCGCAAAAAAGTGAAGCGCCGTCCGAAAACGGTGAAAAAAAGCTTATCGCAAGGCTTGTTTCATCGCTCATACTTCTTGCTGTGCTGATGTATTTTTCGATGGGCGCGATGATGTGGGGGTGGAAGATCCCAGCCGCTTTGGAGCATAATCATTTTGCGCTCGGACTAATTCAGCTGCTTCTCACGACTGCTGTTATGGTCATAAATCAGCGTTTTTTCATCAGCGGATTTCGCGCGCTTTGGCACAAGTCGCCGAATATGGACAGCCTTGTTGCGCTCGGCTCGTCTGCCGCATATATTTACAGCGTTTACGCTCTGTTTGCGATGACATTTTCCGCTGAGCCGATGAAGTATATGCACGAATTCTACTTTGAATCGGCGGCTATGATACTGACCCTTATCACTCTCGGAAAAATGCTTGAAGCGCACTCCAAGGGTAGGACTACGGACGCACTCAAAGGTCTTATCGCGCTTGCGCCGAAAACTGCGGTCGTTATCCGTGACGGAGCGGAGGTGACAATTCCTGCCGAGGACGTTGTCAAGGGTGATATATTCGTTGTCAAGCCGGGCGAAAGTATTCCTGCGGACGGTATTGTCGCCGAGGGCGAGAGCGCCGTGAACGAATCTGCTCTGACGGGGGAAAGCATTCCTGCCGACAAGAAGGTGGGCGACAAGGTTTCCGCCGCAACGATAAATCTTTCGGGATATCTTAAATGCACGGCGGTAAATGTCGGCGAGGAAACCGCTCTTTCAAAGATAATTCAAATGGTAAGCGACGCCGCTGCAACGAAAGCGCCTATCGCGAAAGCTGCCGACAAGGTTTCGGGCATCTTTGTTCCGACTGTTATCGGCATCGCGCTTGTGACCTTTGCAGTATGGCTATTATTGGGACAGACCGCAGGCTATGCGCTTGCACGGAGTATAACGGTGCTTGTCATAAGCTGTCCGTGTGCGCTCGGACTTGCAACGCCCGTTGCGATTATGGTCGGAAGCGGAGTAGGCGCGAAAAACGGCATACTTTTCAAGACTGCCGCTTCGCTTGAAGAAACGGGAAAGATAGAGAACATCGCGCTTGACAAGACGGGAACTATTACAAAGGGCGAGCCGAGGATAACCGATGTTGTACCTTTAAACGGAACGTCCGAGGACGAGCTTCTCCGCATTGCCTGCACACTTGAAAAGAAAAGCGAACACCCTCTTGCCGCCGCTGTCACGGCTCTCGGCGCGGAGCGGAATATACCTTTCGGCGGAACAACGGATTTTCGAATCCATTCGGGAAATGGTCTTGAAGCGGTGCTTGACGGAAAGAAAGCCGCAGGCGGAAAACCTGAATTTATAGGTCAGACCGTGCCGCTTGACAGCGAAGTCAAGGCAAAGTATGAAGCGCTTGCCGAGCAAGGAAAAACGCCGATATTGTTTGCTTTTGACGGAAAGCTTATTGGAATTCTTGCCGCCGCAGACGTTATAAAAGAGGACAGCAGAAAAGCCGTTGCCGAGCTTAAGGGGATGGGACTGAATGTTGTTATGCTGACGGGAGATAACGAAAAAACCGCCCGTGCGATAGCTGCGCAGGCAGGAATCGACAACGTTATCGCAGGAGTTCTTCCCGATGAAAAGGAAGCCGCCGTGCGAAAGCTCTGTGAAAGCGGCAGGACTGCAATGGTCGGCGACGGTATAAACGACGCACCTGCCCTCACCCGTGCAGATGCAGGGATAGCGATAGGCGCAGGAACGGATATCGCGATAGACGCCGCCGATGTTGTGCTGATGAAAAGCAGGCTGGAGGACGTTCCTGCGGCGATAAGACTAAGCCGAAGCACCTTGCGGAATATCCGCCAGAACCTTTTCTGGGCGTTCATTTATAACGGCATAGGAATTCCCGTTGCCGCAGGAGTTTTTATTCCGCTTGGGATAACGCTCACCCCGATGTTTGCCGCCGCAGCAATGAGCCTTTCAAGCTTCTGCGTTGTGACAAACGCGCTAAGGCTCAACCTTGCGGATATATACAGTACGAAGCATGACAAACACCGTCATGTTAAGCATAAACATAAACAGGAGGAAAAAACTATGACAAAGACAATTAAAATCGAAGGAATGATGTGTTCCCATTGCGAAGCGGCAGTAAAAAAAGCGCTTGAAGCAATTGACGGAGTAGACTCCGCCGTACCTTCTCACGAAAAGAAAAACGCAGTCGTAACGCTTTCAAAGGACGTTGCGGACGATGTTTTGAAAAAGGCTATTGAAGATAAGGAATATACGGTTTTGGGGATAGAATAATGCGTAATTGCGTAATTATTTAATTCGGAATTATGAATTCGGAATTCGGAATTATTGTCACGCTAACATTTGCAGTTAAAACCGCGAAGTGGACGAAAGTTTACGTTAATTCTGAAAGAATTTCGCTTTGTTTAAAGGGTGGCGAGGGGTCAAGGGGGCGAGCAGCCCCTTGTCGCTTCCGCAGAAGCGAAACTCCCTAAACTTTAGCACAACGCTTGCAGCGATAAGCGAAAATCTAACAGCTATTAAAAAGCGCAATTCACAATAAAAAAGGCGAAACGGAAATGAGAAATCAAACTGTTGAACCTAAATTGTGAATTGCGCTTCATTCTATTGTGATTTGACAAGCATAACAAGAAAAATGCAAAACGACGGGAAATCCCACAATTAATATAAAAAACGGTTGAAACCCACGCAATTGTGCGGATTTCAGCCGTTTTTATTTGCAAATTCAGAATATGAACATTTTATGTCATGTCAAATTAAAATGCCGTTTTAAATCAATTTTAGCGGTATTTGAGAAAAACAAAAATCAATAGTCCAAAATCGTTTTAATTCTATTTTAGATGTTTTTAAAACCGTTCAAATGGCTATAATGCGTTGTTTTATCCATTCAACAGTTAAAACGACTGTTGTATGCAAGTTGCTTTTCTATGAGTATTTTATGGGGTGCGAACTGCGAACCAAAATTTAATGGGGTACGAACCAGTTCGCACCCCATATTTTATACCTCATTTTACTATTTCCGTTGTACCGAGAACCAGTCCGAAGCACTTAGCATATCTGTCTTTCAATGATATATTCGGGTACCTGTTATTCAAAGAGATCAGCTGACTGTCTCCGAGCTTCTTTATATAGCCTTCGCCGTCCACGTCAAAGATCCCTATCTGTCCTATTTCTACGGTAGGCTGGGAGCGAACGAGAATGTTATCTCCGTCATGAAATTTAGGCTCCATGCTGTCTCCTGAAACAGTAAGGACAAAATCAGCTCTTCGGCTTTCCGGTGAATCGGGAACATATACCGTTTTTCCCTGCTCATAGTCTTCCAGATATTCTCCGAAGCCTGCGGACACACGGTTGGATATATAATAGGTAGGAATGAGCTGTATCGGATCCGGCTCTCTGACCTGCTCCGCATATATCTCTGATAATGTTTCGGCTCTGGAAATAAGCTTGACCTGCTCCCGTTCCGGCAACTTTTTATAATAGTTCAGCAATTCCTGCTCGTCATCCGGTAATGACGGGCTCTTTTCTTCACCAAATATAAGTGTATCTGTGGATACATTTAAACGCACCGATAATTTTGCAACAATGTCGCTGTTAGGTGATGCACCATTTTTCCAATTGGAAATGGAACCTTTTGCTCCCCCACATTCTGCAACTATGGGCGTAATTTTTAAGCCTTTTTCATCGCAAATACATTTTAAATTATCATAAAACATATAAAAATCTCCCTTTGAATATGTTTAAATTCCACAAAATACATTTAAATGGGTAATTTGTGTTGACAAACCCATTTAAATGTACTATAATTTACAATGTAAACCAAATAGGCAGACGAACCCCTTGGTTTACAAACACATTGTATCATAAGAAACTTGAAAAAACAATAGAAACGGAGGAAATTTTGATGAAAATCATTATTGAAGGCTCTGCAAAAGAGATATCAGATCTTGCTTCTTCACATGATAATGGCTTGCGAAACTTTGAAACGCTCAAATCAAGTATTAGTGCTTTTTTTGAGGATTTAGCCTCAAATTCCGATAATTTACGCAAACCCAAGTCATTGGAAGAACTGATGGACATTTCAAAAATAACCGCAGATTACTTATCATCAGAAAAAGACGACAATGAGATTTCAGAGAAAAGGGCAGAAATTATTCGTTTTATTCGCGATCTTTATTAATGTAATGTTTATGAAGCTCGCCGGGAACAGTACGCCTACATTACAGGAAGTGATCTCGATGATAATTAATAACAAGGTGTTAGACAAGTATCAAAGCGAATTTGAAAAGAAATTCCATGAACTTGAATCGAATTACAATAGTACCGGATCATTGCATACATACAACACCATGCACAAATATGATGATCTGATACAGATAATCAGACTGGCAAGGCAGCAGCTGAACGGGCGGTGTCATTCCTGTGAAAGACATGACCGCAATATTGATAACGCCATAAAGAAATATGAGATGTATCAAGAAACTGACATGGCAGAGCTTGAAAACTATAACGAATTCATTTCGGAACTCAGAAGCTTAAAATTTTAAAGGAGGCATGAATATGAACATTGCAAAAGGCTTCCGCAGCAAGCGTGAAGAATATGATCTGGAGCAGCAGGAGCTTGCGCAGAGAGCAGGTATAAGCAAATCTATGATTTGTGCGATCGAAAAGGGACAGCGTATGCCGTCGCTTGAAACGGTGATCGCAGTTGCCGAAGCTCTGCATTGCTCAATTGATGAGCTGCTTGACCGCAAGGTAAGCTGATAAATCATCGGCTTCATATAAATAAGGAGGAAAATAATATGTACAAAAACCAAATGACCAACATCCCGTCCGAAATTGTCGGAGCAATAAGCAGGAAGCTTGAGCCTATCGGTATTCATCCGGTACATATAGCTTACGGATCCATGCTCAAAGGCGATAATGACGTTATTACCGTCCTTGTCCGTGAATACAAGGAGAAGAGCTTTGAAGCCTACGGTGTCGTGGACTTTGACTGCAAAGCAGGAGTTCTTCAAAGATGGACCGAAGCCATGTCTTATCCCGATGCACTCATTGCTATGGGAAACAGGATAAAGGAGTGACAGCGGATGACTAAAGAACAGTACAGGAAATTTGCTTTCGTTACGCATGAGCTTGATCAGCTTGTAAAAAAAATCAATCCTAATATACACCACATCACATATATTGAGCAGAACGGACTTGTTGAAACCGTAGACATTCATTTCTCTGACGGTTTGGTCAGAACTGTCAACATTTCGGGTGACAGCCTGCTTGCAATTACAAAGGATGTTTTAAAGCAAATTTAAAGTCGAAACAGCGGAGCTTCCGCTGTCTGTTGGAGATGGTCTACCAACGCTGACGAGACAGACCAATAAGGACGGTGATACCAATGACAACAGAACAGTTCCGGGCGGAAATGCTCGGATATGCCTGCTCAGCAGGTAAGGCTCTTATGGAACTCTCGGTAAACCCGGAGGGTATAAAAATAGAGCCGGAGCAGGTCAGGAAGAATGCTTCCACCATTCTTGTTATCCTGACCGAAGTCACAGACTTCCTGAAAGAGTTATCAAACAATTGTTCCGGTTCTGATTAATAGTATATCAGAGGTGGAGCAAAAATGCAAGCCTTTTTTCAAAATTTTTTAAGGAGGTGCGGAAATGGAGTATCTTACCGTCAAGGAAGTGGCGGAGCTTAAAGGGTGTTCAGAGCGTTACATACAAAATTGTATTTCAAAAGGAAAGCTTGAAGCAGTTCAAGCCGTGTGTGGTCAGAACAACTGTATGCAATACAAAATTCCCATTTCCGCCCTGCCCGATGATCTGAAGGGTAAGTATTATGGCAATATCAGAAGCAAAGAGGAAGCTCCGCCGGAGCTGAAACCTGCTCCAAAGCCGGAAAAACAGCGTAAAAACACCGTTAAAAGGTCGTTTGAAGAATATTCGCAGGAAGAACGAAACGAGATAACAAAATGGTGCGATATTCTTGAGGAATGGCAGGCGCTTCGGTCACAGTATAAGAAGAAAACAGAATTCGATCCTCTTTTCTGTGCAAAGTTGAAGCTGGAACAGCCGGATATATCGGTATCACCCGATATTCTGTATCGTAAGTATGCTGCATACAAAGATCAGGACTGGGACGGTCTTATCGATAAACGCGGAGGCTGGAACAAAGGCAGATTTACCGTTAACGAAAAGGTTTGGAAGGCGTTCCTGTGGTTTTATCTCGATGAACGTCAGCCTGCCATTTCGGACTGCTATAAAAGCGTACTTGGTTGGACGGCTGAGTTCTATCCGGAGCTGCTTGATACTATGCCGAGTGAGCGAAGCTTCCGTAGGCATATAGAATCCGATGTTGCATTGTATGTAAAAACCTACAAGCGTGAAGGTCAAAAGGCTCTGCTCGACAGATGTTCGCCTTGGACGGAAAGAATGTACGACAAGGTTTATGCAAACAAAATATGGGTAGCGGACAACCACACTCTCGACGTTATTTCCGCAGACGGCAGCACACGTCACAGGCTGTATATTACAGCATTTCAGGATGCGAAATCCGGCGTGATCGTTGGATTTAACATAACGGAAAATCCGTCATCACAGTCCACGATCATAGCATTGAGAATGGGTATAATGCGGTTTGGTATTCCCGAGATCATTTATCTTGACAACGGTTCCGAATTTGCTAACCATGATGTTGCAGGTAGAGGATACCGCACAACCAAGAAAAATAAAATGGAACAGTTGCCTGCCAATATATTCAAGCGGCTTGGTATCGAAGCGAGATTCGCTCAGGTATGCAACGCCGATGCAAAACCTATCGAAAGAACATTCCGTACATTGAAAGACCAGTTTTCCCGAGCAATGGAAACATTCTGCGGAGGAAAGATCACCGAACGTCCCGAATCGCTTAAGCGCATTATAAAGGACGGAAAAAATGTACCCACCGACAGCATTGTAAGAGAATATCTTAGGGTGTGGATAGACGGTGATTACAATATGCAGGCATACTGCGGACGCGAAAAAGGCTACGAAGGCATGAGCCGTATTGAGGTCTGGAACGCAAGCATCAAAACGGTCGGCGTAAGGCTTGCCGGAGATGCCGAGCTGAACCTTATGCTCATGCGCTCGACCAAATTTCAGAAGGTCAAGAGAAACGGCGTTTTTGTCAATATTTCCGGCGAAAAGATATGGTTTTACGACAAGGACGAAACCTGCAGGCATCTTGACGAAGAAGTTGCAGTCAGATACGATCCGGGCGATTTGCGTCAGGTTCTCATTTATGACAAGGACGACCGATATATGTTTACATGGCATAACGCCGATGTGCTTCTTTGCGATTATATCGAAGAAAATATGGATAATGTCCGTGACGCAGAGGAAATGAAGCGATCGGTAGTAAAGTATATGAAAAAGTCTTCTGAAGAGCTTCTGGACGGTCTGCCTGAAGAACAGCGTATCACCGCCATTGACCTTAAAGTCAGAAAGGCTTATGAACGCTCCAAGGACTTCAGAATCGAGCTTCCGAGCAGGATCATTCCTGTTAAGATCAATGAAGAAGAAACTCCTGCGGCGGCAGCGAATAGTGATGTGCTGCCTGTAACGATCGATTACAGCCGCATAAACAGAAATCTCAAACAGCGAAAGGATGGTAATAATGGTTGAATATGATAAAAAATATACCATGACAGAAAGGCAGGAATGGGCATGGAACAAGTTCTGGCAGCTTTCGGAGGAAAAGAAGTATAGCCTTAACCAAACAGCTAAGATTGTCGGCGTTACAGCTTCCACGATATCCGGAATACGAAACGGTACATATAATGCAAATCCGAGCGATCAGCTCAACAAATTAGTAGCATATTTTGAGATAAAGGAATCAGCAGCCAAACAGGCGAAATATGACAGCTATGTTCCAACTTCGATCTCCTCTCAGGTGTATGAGATCATAAACAACTGTCACCTGCTTGGAGGTCTGGCGGTTGCCTGCGGCGATGCCGGCATAGGAAAGACTCAGGCGGCACTCAAATATGAAAGAGATCACACAAGCAACTGCATTTACATATACGTTCCGCCCTGCATGAAATCTTCCAACTCCATTATAAAGGCGATAGGCAAAAAACTCGGCGTAAGGAAAAGGGCGATAGACGACCTTTGGACGGCTATTTCGGAAAAGCTTACCGATGGAATGATCATAGTTCTTGACGAAGCCCAGCACCTTTCTTACGAAGCTATCGAAACGCTGAGAAGCTTCTCCGATGTTTTCAACAACAGCGGAAAAACGCTTGGAATATGCCTTATCGGAAACGAAGTGACCGTTGAAAGCACCACCGGAAAGAGCGGACATGAAATAGAGTTCGGGCAGATAGTAAGTCGCCGCAAGAGCCTTGAAGTATTTAAAACCAGTCAGATAATGCGCCACGACATTGAACTTTTATTTCCCGAACTGGAAGGTAATAAGCCGGAAATTGATTTTCTTCATAATGTTGCTATCGGTGTTCAGGGAATCAGAGGTGTAGTAGATATTATGATAAAAGCTAAAGCTAACGACAACATTACCTATGCAGGATTGGTTGCCGC
Organism: uncultured Ruminococcus sp.; assembly: GCA_946404705.1. Classification (GTDB taxonomy): domain Bacteria; phylum Bacillota; class Clostridia; order Oscillospirales; family Ruminococcaceae; genus UMGS363. Next base: position 16,355 of record CAMJES010000006.1, read on the forward strand.
TGCCAAGAGCAAGTAAGGGGAAAACAATATGAGCAAAACAATAAGACCAAGCCGCCCGACAAGGCGGCAGAAGATAATAATCGACAGTTTAAGGCTTGTGGCAGATCATTACCTCGTTTGCTCCGAAACGGAAAACACGATCACGCTGTACAATAAACACACGGGCAAGACCATTACCCGATACAAAAAGGAGAACACGAAATGAAAAAGCTTGATAAGATCGTCCGCAGCGTACTTTTGATGCTGCTGGGCGCAATGATATACGGTTTCATCGGAGCGGCTGCGGAAGTCTACGGCAGCCGCATTCCCGGCAACATAGGCGGTGAAGCTTTTGTGCTGCCGCTTATGGCTCTGCTTATATGGCTCGGGTGGCAGATCAGAGCCAATGTACATAAATAAAGAGCAGTTCGCTGCTCTTCCTTAATGCGGCTCGGTGCATTTGTACTGACGGGTGACAAGCCCCTAACGCAGAGTCAAGGAAAAATCAATCAGGAGGTATTTTTATGGCATTGGTAAAGTACAAAAAGGTATCAAAAGCAAGAGGCATAACCGTTCCGAAGGATCTCGCAGAGGATTACGGCATTTTTGCAGGTGCGGTTGTTGACTTGGTATTGCAGACCGATGGTATTCTTGTTCGCAAACATATTCCGACCTGTGCAATTTGTGGCTCAATTGAATCGGTTGATACCGTAAAGGGCAAGGAAATCTGCGCTAAATGCGCTCGTGAAATTAGAGAGGAGATCAATAGTAAATATGCTTAATGCCGCTGAAATTGCTAAAATCGTAGACCGTATGGGAAAAATAAAGCAGCAGATCGCAGAGTTGACCTCCGAATCGGATACGCTTGAAGCGATGCTGCTGAAGCAGTTTGAGGCTGATGTGGAAGATACCAAATACAAATCGGTAAAATACCGTGGCACAGAATCAGAGGTATCTGCCGCTTATGCCGATTCCGTCAAGCTGATATATCCGTCAATGCTCAAAAAGATATTCGGCGAAGCCTATCATGATGTTGTTACCGAAGAAACCACATATAAGCTGTCAGCCAATACTAAAAGGCTGTTGGCTGCCCTCTATAAAAAGGATTTTATTGGAGGAACAACTGTAACGGAAGCTCTCGGTAAGATCACCGCCGACAGCAAAACTCTTAAAGCACTTATGAAAAAGGTCAAGGGGAAGAATTTCGAGGGTGATAAAAAGAACCTTATGAATATTGCAGGATTGGAAGAAGAAACTGCATCCGATTATGCATATATGATAAATGAGATCGCCTCTTGGCAGGAATTTGAGAAGCTGCTTGCGGTAAGCGGAGAAGTCACTAAGGAAAGAGTTGACCAAACGCTTGAATACATTAATTCCGCCATTGTGGTGGAAGAAACACCGAAAATCACGATCACCTAATAAAAAAACGGGCAGGAGCGATCCTGCCTGTGCTGCATAACCGAAAGGACGGTGAACTCAATGACAACACAGGAAAGAAAATCAATATTCGCCTTTTGCCGTGAGCTTGGAATGAGCGATGATGACCGTCACGCTCTGATTTACAGTATCACGGGAAAGGAATCCACTACGGAGCTGTCGCCCGATGAAACGCATCAGCTCATACACGAGCTGACGGAGCGGTTGAAGCTTAAAAACCGTTCGGAACCGCTTCACACAAGGAAGCCGAAAACATATAACGCTCCGGTTGCAGGAATGATGACACCCGAACAGCAGTCCCTTGCATGGCGGCTTGTGTATCGTTTGAAAGAACTTGACAGCTCTCCGAACAGCGCATCTGCAGGCGAACGCATGGCTGGTGCAATCAAGAAAGAGCTTGGAATAACGACCGTTCCGGGAAAGGATATATTCCGCTGGGTCAGCTTTGATGATGGAGCAAAGCTCATAGAAAAGCTGAAAATGTATGTACGGTCTGCAGAGCGGCGCACGGAAAGGACGGGAAGCTGATGGAGCAGTTCACAGACGAGCAGGTTCAGAAAATTCTCTGTCTTGCCGCACGCCGCAAGGTGCTTATTCTTACGATAAGAGACAGTACGGCGGTCGGTCTAAAAGAAAGCATAGTGGACTATATCCACCGTCACGGTATGGGGCATATCCTGCATAGGTTTCAGCCGGAAAGAGGAAAGATCTTATTTAAAGGAGCATTTGAGAATATTTCAGTAATGTCGGTAAGCTGGTGGAACAGTCACGCAGGCTGCGCTCTTTATGTTTTTGACGGACTGGTTTTTGTTACAAATCGGTGCATTACGGATATAAAGCACATAAAGGAAAAGCCGAGGGCGGTTACGGAGATATGGACTGATAATAAAAGTGAAACTGCCGCTGTAATAAGCGACAGTTCCGTAATGGCATCACCCCCTATATAATTGATTAAGCTTTGCCCTTATGTAGCTTATATGTGGCAATGCAGATAGGACGCATATTATAACGTATTGTGCAATAAACATAAGGTCATTGCTTGGACTGATGTTCATCACTAAATCAATCCACCACATTATTTGGTCAAAGCTTAGCTTTTTCGATTTGAATTTCTTGCTATTACGCATAAAGATTCCTCCAGTTTTGGATAAAAATATAGCAGAATGAACACTGCAGTAAAAAACGGAGGATGTCTGATAGTATGAATCAAATATCAATGTAGAATTTGCATCTGATGAGGATTAATTAAAACAGGATAAAGTATAGTATCTTAGAGTTATACAGCAACTTGATAGAAATATGGAAAATAAATATGTAACTTCTTGCGGCGGATTTCCCTGCAATACTTGTCAGCTCAATGTTGAAGCAGGCTTTGATATAAAGCGTGCCAATGATGCGTACTGTTACAACTGCGAGGACTGCTGCTACATGATCGGCAGCAGTCCAAAGTCCCGGTATCGAAAAAAAGAATACGGCGAATGCAGCGAATACCGAAATGGTGCTGCAATAAAAAGGAAGTGAAAATATGACCGAACGTGAAAAACTGTTAGAAATCTTGTATGATATGCCCGAAGTACAAACTTTGAAAGAGAATGCAGATTACCTGCTCGAGCATGGCGTTACATTATCAACTTCGCCACCAACGAAGTATATACTACGTGAAACGATCGTTGAAAGGCTGAACAGTATCGGCGGCTGTGGTGCAACCGATGAATATAGCAAGGGATGGGACGAAGCTATCGATGAAGCTATAAAAATACTCAATGATACCTCTGCCGTCTACATAGCATCCATAAATCACGGACATTGGATAAAGACAGGCGGATATGTTTGTGGAGACTATGAGTTTAAATGCTCTGCTTGCGGCGAAACATACTGGGAAGGCAGCAACTATGCCGAACGTGCGCATTTCTGCTTGAACTGCGGTGCGAAGATGATTTTTGCAGTTAAGGAAATAAAGGAATAAAAAATGGAGCTTGATAAAATTTACAGCTTATTCCACAAGCTGTAGAAGAACAAAGCCGTTAAGAAAGGATGAACGCAATGAGGCTGCTTGATAACCTTGAAATAGAAGACCTCGACGCCGATCAGCGTGAGCTTGCAGAGTGCATAGGCATTGAAGCCTACAAAAAGCTGGTCAAAAACTATGCAGGCTCATTCATTTATGTCTGCAAGCCCGATACGATCACTTCAAACCTTAGAAATGAGGAAATACGGAGAAAGTTTAACGGTTACAACTACTCCGAGCTTGCCCGGGAATATAATCTTGCAGAGGTATCTATACGGCGTATCGTTTCCCCGGTAATTGCCGAGGTAAAGTCTGCGCCGCTTCCCGGACAGATCTCATTTTTTGACGAGGACATAAAAATTTAATTATCATCATTTTTTCTCATACGAGAATGGATATGTAATAAATAATAGTGTATAGTTAAGCTGTAAGGTTTGACTGTACACTATTTTTTATTGGGAGGTGTAACTGTGGGCGAGCAGTTATTGTTTTGGATCATTTGTACGGTCGCAGGCGGAGCGATAGCAATAATCGGATATTTTCTTAAGCGCACGATCGACAGACAGGATAAAGTTGAAAGCGATGTGAACAAGCTTAAGGAAGAAACCGTTGCCGAGAGCGACTTTAAGGAGCTTACTGCTCTTGTTTCGGACTTGCATAATAAATTTGTTTCCAAAGAGGAAATGAAGGAACTCAAGGAAACTATAAAAGAGATCAAAACCAGTATTGATGATATAAAAGAAAATACTGTACGGGATAAGGATTTTATCCGCAGCATAACACGCATCGAAAGTATGCTGAATAACAGAAATTAACATAGATCGGAGTGAACTATCTTGGAAATAAAAAACGATGAGATCAAAAAAAGAATGAAGCAGAACCGTTTTGTTACGAACAACGGAATGGTACTGAGAGCCGCTAATGCACTCAGAGAAAAGTATGTAGACCTGTCAGAGTTGCGTTATGCGCTTGAACCGTCCATAACCGAAGCGGAACTTACCGATTGCATCAATTATCTGTCAAGAAGCGGTTTTGTAGAATTGCGTGATGTTCGCACACATGAGATCAAATATCTTTCCGACGCAGATTTTGAAGAACTGGAAGCAATTGTTACGCCCAAAGGCGTGCAGCTTTTAAATGGAAGAATTTCCGACCCGTGCATTACCGTTTAAGGCGGTGGAGAAATGGGCAGGAGAAAACACAGCACCATAGATCTGCTGGACGCAGAAGTAAAAAGCACGGTCGAAGAAATGATATTGTCCGCACAGTTTACATATAAGGACATTGCGGAATACATCCGGGACACGGCAGGAAAAAACATATCCCAGTCGGCTATATGCAGATACGCTCAAGGGTTCTGCGCCGATATGGAAGCTATCAGAGTGGCGCAGGAGAATTTCAAGGCTATTATGCAGGAATGCGCCCGATACCCCGACCTTGATACTACAGAGGGTATTGTTCAGATCACCTCAAATCTTATGATGTCTGCCGTCCGAAGCTTATCACAGGAAGATCTGAAGAACACGGATCCAATGAAGCTCATAAAGCAGGCTTCGGAGCTTGTGAGGGCGGTTTCATACAAGCGAAATCTTGATATGAAGAACAAGGAGCTTTCCGAAATGGGCTTTGACGCAGCCAAGGGCAAGCTGTTCAATGTTCTGGAAGAGAAATATCCGGAGCTTTATTCCAAGCTTGTAGAGGTCATCGAAAAGGAAAAGAGCGAGCTGGGAGGCGAAGAACCTTGATTTACGTTTTACAGATACAGACCGGTAAGGAAAATGAAGTCTGTGCATCTTTAAAGCGCATAGGAATTACGGCTTACGCCCCATGTGAAAGGATCATAATCCGCAGGGGCGGACTGTGGACAAAGATGCTTAAGCTGCTTTTCCCCGGATATGCTTTTACGGATGTTGAA
>CAMJES010000007.1 GCA_946404705.1 uncultured Ruminococcus sp.
AGATATCATAGCCGGTGACTGGAGTTCAGACGTGTGCTCTTCCGATCTTCTTGCCTTTACGACAATATCGCCGGGGAGGATATTGTCCAGCACAACATTCTTGATGAAGTTGCTGCGGTCGTATTTCTCATCGTAATACTGCTTTATCGAGGAAAGAGTTATCGACATGATGCTTGCATACTTTGCGGCATTTTCGTCTGTTCCCTCAACAAAAACAGCATAGTCCGGCTTGATATGCGAGCCGAACGGTTTGTATGTATAGCCATCTCTCACAAAAATGTCGTGAGAATCACTCAGGTCAAGTGAAACGAACTCGTTTGTCGTGCCGATCTTGGAAAGGTCGCTGCAGGCAACGATAGCCGCAGTTGAATCGACAACACCGATAGTGCATTCCATTGTATCTTTCATCTGGTGAATAAGTCCCTGAAACAATCTGTTTGACATAGCCTTGTCATCCTTTCATTCCGAATAATTACGGATTTAACATAGAAAATGCATCTGCCCGCAGGAAAAACGGCGGCTTTTGTGCAAACGCGGCCGTATCGGACTGCAAGCTTTTTAGCTTTAATAAAAAATCACCAAAATTTAATGACAATTTCTCTATTAAATTTATTATACAATATATTCTATCACATTTTGTGCAAATTTGTGTGAACAAATTATTAATTCCTATGCTTTTTAATAAAAAATTTATGAAAAACGGCGAAAAAGCAGTATGTTTTTATGGTGCCGACTCGTATCGTTTCGGGATGAATGGCAATATGTTTACATAATAATGCAAATATTCAAATTACACAAAAGAAGCCGCCGGAAAACTCCGACGGCTTTTATATCCGATCTTACAAACACAAAGCAATGCAAAACTGCGGCTTTGAAAACGTTTATCGGTATAATACAAGAAAAAAGTTATCTTGTTTCCTCAGCAAAACCGCTTTCAACAAGTTCAACAAGACCGTCAACAGCAGCTTCTTCATCTGCGCCGTCAGCGATTACTCTGATCTGTGTGCCGCCTACGATGCCGAGGGAAAGGATGCCGAGAAGGGACTTAGCGTTAACTCTTCTTTCTTCCTTTTCGATCCAGATAGAGGACTTGAACTCATTTGCCTTCTGAATGAAGAATGTTGCGGGACGAGCGTGAAGACCAACCTGATTCTGAACAATTACATCTTTAACGTACATAATTCTCTCTCCTAACTCATTTCTTTAGCAATTCAATTTTAAAAGATAAAAAGCATCGGCGATCATCTTTATGTTTAAAATCGCCCTTTATCTTTTTATTGTTTATATTATACCCCCGAAATTACCAATAGTCAACGGCAATTTGTCATAAATCTGAGATTAAAATAAAAATTCTGCTATTTTGGTTAACTGCGATATTTAATGACGGTTCAACTTTGTTTATAATTACTAATTTTATTACCTATAAACAAATTTCCACCGAAATTTATAGTTAATCCGTCAAAAACTTATTAATAGAATATATGATATTTCACTTCTTTTTGTTCATATCTATATTTTGTTCATATTTTGCATACATATCGGGACGTCTTTCTTTGGTTATTTCGACAGACATTTTGTGACGGAATTCTGCAATGTTTTTATGGTGTCCCGTAAGCAGAACGGGCGGAACAGCCTCGCCCTCCCAGACCTCGGGTTTTGTGTAGTGCGGATATTCGAGCAGACCGCCGAAGTGGCTCTCCTCGGTGAAGCACTCCTCTGCGGAAAGCACCCCCGGACACATTCTCGCAACCGCGTCTATCATAACGAGCGCAGGAAGCTCTCCCCCCGTGAGGACATAATCTCCTATGGATATCTCCTCGTCAACTATCTTGTCAAGCACACGCTGGTCAACGCCCTCGTAATGTCCGCAAAGCACGAAAAGCCGCGGCATTTTGGCAAGCTCGACAGCCCTTTGCTGAGTGAAAACACCGCCCTTGGGCGACATATAAATAACGTGCGGTTTCTCCTCCGCCATTGCGGCAACGGCATTGTAACAGCGGTAGATCGGGTCTGCCTGCATAACCATTCCCATTCCGCCGCCGTAGGGAGTGTCGTCCACGCGGCGGTGCTTGTCAAGGGTGTAGTCGCGTATCTGGTGACAGCATACCTTGATCTTTCCCGATTTTCTCGCTCTGCCGATAATACTCTCGGAAAGGACGGTTTCGCACATCTCGGGGAAAAGCGTTGCAACGTCAATCCTCATCGAAAAGTCCCTCCAGCTTGTGGATAAACATTTTACCCTCGGGAATATTCGTTTCAATAACAACATCGGGTATAGCAGGAATAAGCCTTATCTTACCGTCAGCGTCCTTGATGTGATAAACATCGTTTGCGCCCGTTTCGGTGACATCGCATATCTTTCCGTAGTTCGTGCCGTCATCATTGTCGATAACTTCCAGCCCGATAAGATCCTGAATGAAGTAGCAGCCCTCCTCAAGCTCGACTTCGTTTCTGTCCATATAAAGTATCTTGTTGCGCATCTCCTGCGCCTGCTCAACGGTGTCAACGCCCTTTATCTTCATAAGGACGATATTTTTGTGAGGATGCGCTCTTTCGATATCAACGGGAGTTCTTCCCTTGTCGAAATAAAGCCTGTCAAACTCGCAGAGGAACTCACGGGAGTCGCACCACGCCTCAACGCGCACCTCTCCTTTAAGTCCCTGAACGGCTACGATCTTGCCTATTTCAAGAAATTGTTTCATATTTTACCTCATTCTTTCTGTTATCATCATTCGCCATATCATCAAGGAGCTTGGCGGCGCATTTTCTGTAATAATCGGTCGCATAATGCTCACGGCTTGAATATATTATCTCTCTCGCCGCAGCTTTGTTTCCCATAGATGCAAGGCACATCGCCTTCCAATATAAAGCCGCAGACTTAAAATATTCATCGGGTATACGATTTTTCTTTTTGCTTGATGCCATAACGAGCCGAAGCGCATTATCGGTCAGTCTTGCAGCGGTCTCATAATTTCCGCCGCAGTATTCATATATCGCAAGCGAAAGCGATATCCTGTCGCCGTAGATAGGACTGTTCATATATGTTTTCAGATAATACAGCCCACTGTTATACGCTCTTTCGGCGCTCTCCCTATCCCCTTTGAGTGAAAGGGCAGTTATCAGTGCAGAATAATACAAATGAGCGTTCGATGGATTTTTCACAAAGATATTTGGGTCAATTCCGCCGAGCTTTTCAAGCGCCTTATCCGCATATCCGTTCAGATTGTAATAATCACCCATCAGACAAGGCGAAACCTTGGTATTTTCCATCTCCTCATAAAATCTCGGACCGTATCCCTCGCCGCGCTCTATCTTCACAAGCTTGCCTACGCTTTTATATACAGAGCCATACATAAACAGCAGAACGACGCCTCCCAGCGCCGCTCCCACGACTATCCAGAGGAAAATGATAAACATAAAGCGCCGAGCATCCACTTTAAATACAAAGAACTCGATCAGTGCCCATAATGCAAACGGCACAAAGAGTATTTTTATTATAGTTTTCACGATCTCAAGATTCACTTGGCTCTGCGTCATCAACGCTCTTTTCGCATACGACTTATACACCGCCGAAAGCTTTTCACTCTCCCTAAGATCAATATTTCCGCTCATAATATCACCCCAAAATAAAAAGGAATACCGTGCCGTTCCGAAAACACGGAGCAAAACACAATATTCCCTTAAAAATATTTTTTGTTAAAGTTTCAGTCGATATCGACCATGATCTTCTGGTTCTGTCTACCTGCGCCTGCGCGCATAACGGTTCTGATAGCCTTGGCAATTCTTCCCTGCTTACCGATAACGCGTCCCATATCATCTTTTGAAACATGGAGATGATAAACGATCACGCCTTCCTCGTTAGGCTCGTCAACATCGATCCGAACAGCGTCCTTATCTTCAACAAGTCCGCTGACGATAGCTAAAAGCAAATCTTTCATATATAAAAACTCCATTCATTTTATTTTCGGAGCAAACGGTTTTTGATTTTCAAAGGAAACATCTGCGGAGGAACGTCTGAGGGATTGAAAATCTCCTCAGCGTCCGCATGATGACAAAGCAAGCGGCAAAAATTACTTAACGTTATTCTTGTCGAAAAGCTTCTTAACAACCTCTGTCGGCTGTGCGCCGTTTGCGATCCATTTCTTAGCCTTTTCAGCGTCAACGCTGAAAACTGCAGGTTCCTTAGTGGAATCGTAATAACCGATCTCCTCGATGAATCTGCCGTTTCTGGGGTATCTGGAATCTGCAACAACGATTCTGTAGAAAGGAGCCTTCTTAGCACCCATTCTTCTGAGTCTGATTTTAACTGCCATTTATATTCACCTCCAATAATATTTTCTTAAACTGTATCTCAAAGCATTTTATGCATTGAAACCAAAGTAAACAACTGCCGCAGCGACTGCGGAAAGGACGGAAAACAGATAGGAAACCTTTACTGCGGTATTCATCTTGGGAGTATCGATATCCGCATTGTTTCCGTTTTCATTTTCCCGTCTGCACTTAGCAAGATATATTGTAGGCTCTGCCGCAAAAAAGATGCAAAGCACCACAAGCATATCAAATGCAAACATTATCATAAACTAACCTCAAATCCCAAATTCCATAATTCCAAAATTCAGAGCCAGCCGAAAAGAACCGCAAACCCAAACAGTATCAGCGCCGCGCCTGCCGCTCCGATAAGAAAGCGCAGAACGTTTCTGTTTTTAAGGCGCTGCCTTGGTCTGCCGCTCTGGTAAGCCCAGTAATCAATGAACCATTTCCAATCCATCACCGCTGCAAGCAGGCAAAATGCGCCCATTGCGGCAAACAGGATAAAATAGAAAATATCCATTGCGATATCACTTCATCGGCGGAAGTCCGCCCATTCCCATCATTCCTGCGGGAATACGCAGCTTGCCCTTTTTGCCCTTGCCGTTTCTGCCCATAATACCGAGCTGCTTCATCATCTTCTGCATCTCTTCAAACTGTTTGAGCAGCCTGTTGACATCGGCAACTGTGTTTCCGCTTCCGGCAGCGATCCTGCGCTTTCTCGGCGGATTGATGATTGAGGGCTTTGCTCTCTCGGCAGGAGTCATCGATAGGATGATAGCTTCAATTCGCTTAACATGACTGTCGTCAACATCTACATCGTCAAGCTTGTTGCCGACTCCGGGGAGCATACTGAGTATCTGCTTGATAGGGCCCATTTTCTGTATCTGCTTCATCTGGTCAAGAAGGTCGTTCATATCGAACGTGTTCTCCTTGATGCGTTCGGCAAGCTTCTGTGAGTTCTGCTCGTCAAAGGTCGACTGCGCTCTTTCGATAAGTGTGAGCATATCGCCCATGCCGAGAATTCTCGAAGCCATTCTGTCGGGGTGGAAAGGTTCGAAATCGTCAAGCTTTTCGCCCGTGCCGACGAACTTTATCGGTTTACCCGTAACAGCGAGTACGGACAGCGCCGCACCGCCTCTTGTATCGGAATCAAGCTTTGACATAAGTACGCTGTCGATGCCGAGAGCGTCATCAAACGCCTTCGCAACGTTAACAGCGTCTTGACCTGTCATGGCGTCAACAACGAGCATTATCTCGTTCGGCGAGGTTTCTTCCTTTATCGACTTAAGCTCGTTCATAAGAGCCTCGTCAATATGAAGTCGGCCTGCGGTATCGAGGATAACGACATCGTTGCCATGGTCTTTTGCGTGTTTAACGGCTTCCTTTGCAATGGTGACAGGGTTTATCTGACCCATTTCAAAGACCTTAACATCGGCTTTCTTAGCCACAACGCCGAGCTGGTCAATAGCCGCAGGACGGTAAACGTCGCAGGCAACGAGCAGAGGACGCTTTCCCATATCCTTGAAATATTTTGCAAGCTTCGCCGCATGGGTGGTTTTACCCGAACCTTGAAGACCGCACATCATGATTATGCACGGCGGCTTTGACGGAAATTCTATTCTTGCGGTGCCGTCGCCCATTAAAGCGACAAGCTCCTCGTTAACTATCTTTATGACCTGCTGGCCGGGAGTAAGGCTTTGCAGCACTTCTTCGCCGACCGCGCGCTCCGTTACCTTTGCAACGAAGTCCTTAACGACCTTATAGTTTACATCGGCTTCAAGCAGAGCAAGGCGAACTTCGCGCATTGCCTCTTTAACGTCAGCCTCGGTAAGCTTTCCTCGTCCTTTCAGGCGCTTAAAAACGCTGCTGAGTTTTTCGGACAAGCCTTCAAACGCCATATATGATCTCCTTTCAAGATTCAAGAAAAAAGCCGCCTAACGACCGCATTTTCCTCAGAACAAGTCCTTGTTTTCCTCGGCAAGCTGAACAAGATATTCAGCGCGCTTTGTTATTGATTTCGGAGCAGTCCAATGCACACATTCTTCCTTGATATCTGCGGCAAGCTGGCCTACTTCGCTGATAATATCATAATATTTCTGCGAGCGCTCTGCAAGGTGAAATTTCTCCTCAAGTTCAAGCATCGTCTGTTCGCCGCGCTTGATGCTGTCGCGCACGCCTTGTCTTGTAATGTTTTCATGCTCTGCAATTTCGGAGAGCGACAAATCCTCGTTATAATAAAGATCAATGACATCGCGCTGTTTATCGGTGAGCATATCTGCGTAATAATCAAGCAAAACCGAAAACTGCAAATTCTTTTCTCCGCTCACGATAATCACTCCCCAATCAGATGTAAAGCAAAATTACTTTACATATTATACACTATTTCCTCTTTCTTGTCAAGGGGGTATAAGAAATTTAACAATTTTTATTTAAACTACACGAACTCGGGCTGATTTACCGCTGTTTATACGTTCATCTTTCTGTTTAAAAGCCGTATCTATTTTATACAAATAGTAATATTTGACATAATAATTACGTTTAGTGCCAAAAAATACAAGCTGTAACCTTCGCTTGCATAACAATATGCAAATAATTGCGAATAAATTACAGCTTTGTATAATACTAAACACCAATAAAAAATGGTGTTTAGCATAAATTACATATTCTGCGCTTCCGCTTCGGGGAGATAGATATACATCTTTTCCTCTCCCGTCATATTGGCGTTATAAATATAGGAATCGCCGCCGCTGCGGACAGTTTTTCTGAAATCGATCTTGCCGTCAGCTTCAACGCGGACAAGCTTTTCACCTGCAAGCGAATAGCATTCGAGCGGTTCTACATCGCTTGTTTCAATGCTGCCGCTGGTGACATATATCTTGCCGTCCTTTGAACCGATAGGATTTTCCACGGACGCTTTTGCAATGGCTTTGACAGCAGCGCCTCTCAAGCGGATAGCACCCTTGCCCTCCATATCGCCGATACAGGTCGCATTATTGCCCTCGCAGCGTATGTCAACGAATCCTGCGTTGATGACAGGTTCAATGTTTCCGCCGATAGTTCCTATTCCGACAATATTTTTGCCGCGGACAAGAATATTGGTGCGGCTTCCGTTGATGATTATCGAGCCTTCACCCTTATCAAGAACGCCTATGCCGCAGCAGTTGTTGCCCGAGATGTTGATATCAAGGTTTGCAAGGCTGTCGATCACAGTCTTTCCGACGCGCGAGCCGATAGCGGTAACGTCATCGCCGCCCATATCTATCTTGATATCGCAGTTGTTGAGCTTTATCGTAGAATCGCCGCCGTATGAGCCGATGGCAACGATATTCTTTCCGTCAACAGAAACCGCAATTCTGCCGCTGTGTGCGGAAATAACAGAGTCCGAATCGCCCTCTGCACCGCCGATTCCGACAACGCTGTCGCCCGAGCAAGCAATTTTTACATTATTTTCGCCGCCAAAGGTGATCTTGCCGTATCTCTGCATATAATTTCCGCCGATACCGAACGAATATATTCTCGTGCCGCTTATTTCAAGCTGTCCATCTCCGCTCACAAAAAGCTCAGCGCTCTCGGGAACTCTTATGCCGCCGTTTTTGATGTAATTCCTGCCGGAAAGTTCAAGATTTGCCTGCGTTCCGGTCGTAAGAAGAACAGAACAGCCGTTGTCCTCGTTGCATATAATGTTAACATTTTCAAACTTTACTCTTGTTGAAGTGCGTTTGCTGTCGATATATATTTTCATATCGACCTGAACATCGGTATTTCCGATGATATTCGCGCTTTCGGATTTTATCCTTATCTCGTTGAAGCCTGCAAGGCTGAGTTCCACGATATCCGCGGTTTCATGCTCGTTGATAAAGTAGGTCTTGCTGACTTTTCCTCTGTGCTTGATATTGTAGGAAAGGATTCGGTTCTTTATCTCGGACGGTATTTCAAGCATAAGAACCGCTGTCGGACGGCAGGCAACGTAACCCTGAATAAGGTCAACGCCAAGCGCGATAGCCGTTTCAAGCTCCTCAAATGTTTCTATTCCCTCGCCGAGAACCATTATCTCATGCTGTGTTGCAAAGTTTATCATATTTGCAACAAGATGCTGCTTCTGAACATCCTTGTCGATACCGCTCATGATCGAGCGGTCGATCTTTATACAGCTTGGCTTGACCGTAAGCAGGGTAGAATCGTTTGAATATCCGGTTCCGTAATCATCGAGTGCGATCTGTGCCTTTTTATTGCGGTAGCGCTCATTTATAACATTGATAGCGCTGTCGAAAACAGGGTTTTCCTCCGTAACTTCAACGACAAGCTTATCGAAAAGCATACCGTACTTATCGGAAAGCCCCTCATACTCCTCATTGCTGAGAAGCGCATTCGGTATGCAGTTGATGAAAAGCTTGCGGTTGTGGAAGAAGTCCTGATTTTCCGAAAGTATTTTAAGCGTTTTCCAGAATGTGATGTGTTCGATGCTGTAAAGCATATCCATCTGCTTTGCAATTTCGAGAACATCAAGCGGTGAAAGCTTTATTCCGTCCACAGTCTGCGGACGCATAAGCGCCTCGTAACCGTATATCTCACCCGTGCGCGCGTTGACTATCGGCTGGAAATGGTAATCTATGCGGTCTTCATCTATGATAGTTTCAAAAACCTGATTTTTGCGGAACTCCTGAGCCTTCAGCGAGTAATTGTCGGCATTGAACAGAACTGCCGTCTGCGACTTTCTGTTTTCCGCGTCAAATGCCGCAAAATCGGCCTCCGCAATAAGCGTTGCCGTGTCAATATTTCCCACCGCAAGTGCATATCCGCAGAAAACCTTCGCAATCGAGCCGTTGCCCGGAAGCGTTGATATCATACCTCTTATCTCGCCGACAATCTTTTCGGCTATCTTGCGGCAGCCGTCATCGTATGTATCGGTAACAAGAACGCTGAAATCGTTCGTTGAAGTTCTTCCTGCGAAGATATTGTGCGGATTTTCAAATCTTTTGACGATAGCGGCAGCCTTGGTGAGCATCTCATCAGCGTTATGCACACCTGCAAACGAAGAGAACTTGTCTGCGCCATTTATAGTGATATGGATAAGACCGTACATTCCGGCAGTCAGAGCAGCGACCTCGGCAAGCTTGCCTGTAAAGGTTTCTTTCGTCATAAGTCCGGTCGAAATATCATAGCTTCTCAGACTGTTGATAGTGTTCTTGCCTGCGATAAAGTCGGAAACATCGGTTATTTCGGTGAATTCAAAGCCGTCTATCTTATTTGAAATGACCTTTATCCACCTGTCCGCCGCAACGGACATATATATATCCTTTTCGGTCGAGTGACGGCTTGAGATTATCTCCTCCATAACGGAGCAGTATTTCTCCCTGCCGATGACCTTTGAGCCGGTCTCAATGCCGGTCAGCGCGGTAAAAGCGCCGCCGATCGAAGCCTTTCCCTTGGTTTCGTCATAATTGATAAAAGCGGAGCTTTTGAGCAGATCGAATTCTTTTTCTGTAAGCCTGCGTTCCTTTTTATCTGCGGTAAATGCGGCGATATCAAGCACAGCTGCAGCCAAAGCAAGCGCCGCTGTCACATAGCCTGCACGGCGGTCAAGCTCAAAAAAAACACAGCAAACCGAAGCCGTCACCGCCAGAAACGACAGTACAGCTCCCCAGATGAGCAATGCAGATATACGGCTTCGTCCCCATTTACTTATCATTCACTACGTTGCACCGGCATACCCTCACCGGTACAGTCCTCCAAACCTCAGTATTTTTATATGATTTCAGCAGAATAACGCTGTAAATCATACGATTAAGTTTATTATAACTTATTTTTTCTCTTTTTTCAATATACATTTAGACCAATTTTGCACCTGTTTTTAGTCATTTTGACAAAAATAAAAGTGTACAACCCCAAAAGAGGTTATACACTTTGACATATTTCGGTTAAAAATTACTGATTGTCTTCGATATACTTAACGATATCGCCAACTGTCTTGATGTTTTCAACAGCTTCATCGGGGATCTCGATATCGAATTCTTCCTCAAGGCTCATAACGAGGTCAACAACGTCGAGAGAGTCTGCGCCGAGGTCGTCCTGAATGTTAGCGCCTGCAGTAACGCTGTCCTCATCAACGTCGAGCTGATCGATGATCAATTCCTTAACCTTATCAAATACCATTTTGTTTTCCTCCATAATAAATTTATAGTTTCGCCTTTGCGGCGATAAGCAGGCATTGCAAAAGCTTTGCCGTAATATATAAAAGGACTTCACAGTATTTTATACGGAATAAGTCCGTTTATATTCATAAAAAAATCATTGTTCTTCGAACTCGCCGATTTTTCTAAACTTAGTATATCGTTCATTTAGCAAAACGTCAATATCTATTGCCATTTTTTCTTTCAGCGTTTTCAACAAAAATTCTGAGATATTTTCGGCGGTCTCGCTCGGATCGTTCTGTGCGCCGCCGAAAGGCTCGCTGATTATCTCCTCCGCAACGCCGAGTTCGAGCATATCTTCCGCCGTTATTTTCATTATTGAAGCGGCTTCGCGCTCTCTTCCGCCGTCCTTCCAAAGTATCGAAGCGAACCCTCTTGGTGAAATTACCGAATAAATCGAGTTCTCCAGCACCGCAAGCTTATCGCAAACGCCGAGCGCAAGTGCGCCGCCGCTTCCGCCCTCTCCGAGAACAACGGATATCACGGGCGTTTTGAGCGTCATAAACTCCATTATATTTCGTGCGATAGCCTCGCCCTGACCGCGGTTTTCCGCCTCAACTCCGCAGAATGCTCCCGGAGTGTCAATAAAGCATATCACGGGGCGGTGGAATTTCTCCGCCTGCTTTGCAAGACGAAGTGCCTTTCTGTAACCCTCGGGGTGCGGCATAGCAAAGTTCGATTCCTTGTTTTCGTTGAGATTTCTTCCCTTGACCTCTGCAATGAGCGTCACGGGGATACCCTTTATCGAAGCAAGTCCGCCGATAATGGCTCTGTCGTCGCCGTAGTATCGGTCACCGTGAAGCTCGATGAATTCATCGAATATCATCGGAATATAGTCGCGAACGGTCGGACGGTCTTTATCTCTTATAAGGTCAAGCCTTTCGGGAGGCGTAAGCTTATTATTCATTTCCATTTTCACACTTCCTCCGCAGGCTTGTAGCCGTTAAGCTTTAAAATATGCGCCAAAGTCCTGCGCATGGTCTTTCTTTCCGCAATTATGTCAACAAAGCCGTGTTCAAGCATAAATTCGGACGTCTGGAAATCGTCGGGCAAACGCTGCTTTATCGTACCCTCGATAACTCGTCTTCCTGCAAAGCCGATAACGACCTTCGGCTCGGCAATGATGATATCTCCAAGCGAAGCAAACGAAGCCGTAACGCCGCCCGTTGTAGGGTCGGTCATAACAGCAATGTAAAGCTGTCTTGCCTCGGAAAGCTTTGCAACTGCGCCGCTCGTCTTAGCCATCTGCATAAGAGAAACAATGCCCTCCTGCATACGCGCACCGCCCGAAGCCGTGAACATTATCACTGGGAGCTTGTGTTCTGCGCCGTATTCGAACGCCCTTGTTATCTTCTCGCCGACAACGCTTCCCATCGAAGCCATCATATAGCGTGAATCCATAATTCCGATAACGCAGCGTATGCCGCGTATCTTACATTCGCCCGTGATAACAGCGTCCTTAAGACTCGTCTTTTCGCGAAGCTCGCTCTGCTTTACGTCATATCCGGGGAAGTCGATAGGATTTTTGCTCACCATATCCTTGTCAAATTCGATAAAGCTGCCCTTGTCTATCGTAAGATTAAGTCTTTCCTCGGACGATATCCTCGAATGATAGCCACATTCGGGGCAGACCTTCAAATTCTTCACAAGCTCGTCTGTCATTATCATATTAAGGCAGCGCGGACATTTGAAAGCAAGATCCTTCGGTATTTCGACAGGATTTTCCTTTTTCTCGTCCTTTTCGCCGTCCTTTTCAGCGTCAGAAGCCGAATTGACGTTAAATCTCAGCTTTACAACGTCAAGCAAATCTTCAAGCACTTTCTGTTTACACTCCTTTTGCGAAAAATATTTATCTAAAAACGATATTTTCGTTTATTTTCGTAAAAACTGCTTTTCAGCGCAGCACCCAAAACGATATAAGCGTTGACACTATGAATAGCAGCTTAAATACACTTTTAGTCTTTTCGTCAACACTTGTACCGATATTATTGTTCACTATAAGTCCGATAATTCCAAAAATAGGTGAAACAAACGACAAAATAAGCAGCACGATAAGCACTGCAAGAGAACCTTTTCCCGAATTATGAGAAGATGTTGGATTGACGGGATTTCTTGCAGGGCGCTGTGCAGGATTGTAGTTGTACGGATTTTTCCAGCCTTGCTGCGGCGTGTTCTGAGGGGTATTCTGCTGTGCAGGACTGTTGCCGTAGGGGTTCTGCCAGCCCTGCGGTGTGTTGTTCTGAGTTGGAACGACCTTTATATTCGGTGCGGCAGTCCTCTCCTTTACGGGAGCGGCGTTTCCGCCATATCTCTGCGCAGTTTCGGGGGTTGCTTCGGGCATTTCGTATTTTTCGGGAGCAGGCTCAAAGCTTTCGGGACGGTCGTCCTCGGGGTCAAGATTATAGGGCGCGGAAAGCTTTTCCTCATCGGGCAGTCTGTAACCGCAGCCGATGCACTCGCCGTTCATAAGTCTTCCTCCGCAGAGAGGACATCTGTTCTGTGCCAAAAAACCACCCCTACTCTTTAATCAAAAAAGCGACATTATCCAAGCGCTTAAACCCAAGGGATCCCAGTCTGATAATATCAGACCGAAGCCGATGAACATATACAATATTCCTATACCGAACGCTTTAAAATCAAATCTTTCGGGATCGACCGGCTGAAAGCGGTGCCTTCTAAAGCCGCCGCTCATGCATAGATAAAACGTTCCCATAAATATTGCGGCAACGGGTACAAGCAATATAAGCAGAGCCTTCCACCAATGCCTTTTCACCTCATAAACAAAGCCATTTACAAATATGCTGAAAGCGTCCTGCGGCTCTTCCGATGGTTCTTCCGGCGGTTCCGAGTGTATAGCCTGCGAATTAACGGGAGGCGGCGGAGTATATTTCGCCGCGCTGCGATAATCTGCCGAAGTTAGCCCCGGGGAGGGCTTCTTCACAAGCGCTTTTCCCACAGTTTCCGAGGAGGGAACACCTATCGCGTCCATTTCCGCCCAATCGGAATCGCTGTTTTCCCCGTCCGCACAGTTCTGTACCGATGAAACAGCGGCGATCTCCTCTATTTCTTCGGGTTCATGTATTTCTTCCTGCTGCGCATAATCATCAGGGTCGTAGTTGTAAGGCGCAGCGATAGTGTTTTCATCGGGTATCTCATAACCGCAGGAAAGACAAACGCCGTTTCCGACTGTTCCTCCGCAGATCGGACACTTCTGCACCGCAACCAACTCCCGTATATTATTTGCTCATTTTTCTTCCGAGATAGCCTATATCATACTTACCCGATTCAAAAACGGGGTCGCGGATAAGGCTCAGCTGGAAATCAATATTTGTATCAACGCCCTCGACAATGAATTCGGCAAGCGCCCACTTCATCTTTGCGATAGCTTCCTCTCTTGTCGGAGCGTGGACGATAAGCTTTCCTATCATGCTGTCATAATAAGGCGTGATAGTGTAGCCTTGATATGCTGCGCTGTCCACTCTTATGCCGGGGCCGCCCGGAGTATAGAGCGAGGATATCTTACCCGGACAAGGACGGAAGTCGTGTTCGGGGGATTCTGCGTTGATTCGACACTCGATGGAGTGACCTCTGAACTCGATATCGCTCTGTTTATAAGGCAGCTCCTCGCCTGCGGCTATCTTCATCTGCGCCTTTACAAGGTCAATGCCCGTGATAGCTTCGGTGATAGGATGCTCGACCTGGATTCGGGTGTTCATCTCCATAAAATAGAAGTTTCCGTCACGGTCAACGAGGAATTCTATCGTTCCTGCGTTGAAATATTTGCAGACCTTAGCCGCGGAAACAGCAGCAGCACCCATTTTTTCGCGAAGCTCGGGGGTCATTATCGTTGACGGAGTTTCTTCAAGCACCTTCTGATTTCTGCGCTGCATAGAGCAGTCACGCTCGCCGAGGTGAACCACGTTTCCGTGCTTGTCGGCAAGTATCTGGAACTCGATGTGCTTCGGATCAATAATAAATTTTTCCATGTAAATGCTGTCGTCGCCGAAGAAGTTGAGCGCCTCCTGCTTTGCGGCAAGAATAGCGTTTTCAAGGTCTTCCATGCGCTCAACAAGACGAATTCCTCGTCCGCCGCCGCCTGCCGAAGCCTTTACCATAAGCGGAAAGCCTATCTCCTCTGCAGCAAGGCGCTTTGCTTCTTCAAGAGAGGGAACAGCGCCGTCCGAGCCGGGGATAACAGGCACTCCCGCAGCTTTCATAGCCTTCTTAGCGGCAGCCTTATCGCCGAGCATTTCTATCGACTCGGGCGAAGGGCCTATAAAGTTTATTCCGCATTTGCCGCAGTTGCGCGCAAACGCCGCATTTTCCGAAAGAAATCCGAAACCGGGGTGGATAGCGTCCGCGCCGGTTATCTCGCAAGCCGCAAAGATAGCCTTCTCGTTAAGATAGCTGTCCTTTGTAGCCGCAGGCCCTATGCAGACTGCTTCGTCCGCGATTCTCGCATGGAGTGCAGACTTATCCGCCGTTGAATATACCGCAACCGTCCTAATGCCAAGCTCGCGGCAGGCACGGATTATTCTTACAGCGATCTCGCCCCTGTTGGCGATAAGAACTTTTTTAAACATATCACGAAAATCCTTTCAAGGATTAAGATTATTTTATTGCAAAAGATATCTCAGCGGAAACAGCCTTTTCGCCGTTTACCGTTGCAACGCATTTTCCAACGCCTACGGGGCCTTTTACCTTGATTATTTCTACCTCAATTCGGAGAGTATCGCCGGGAACGACCTGTCTGCGGAACTTAGCTTCCTTTATGCCGCCGAAAAAGCCTATCTTGCCCTTGTTTTCGGGAAGTCCGAGAAGAGCAACTGCGCCTGCCTGAGCGCACATTTCAAGCATAAGTACGCCCGGAACAACGGGATATTCGGGGAAGTGTCCCTTGAACCAGAACGAATCGGGTGCCATAAACTTTGTGGCAACGACTCTCTTGCCGTATTCGATCTCTTCAATAGTATCAATAAGCATGAACGGATCCCTGTGAGGGATAATTTCCATTATCTGCTCTTTATTCATTACAGCCATATTTTTACCGCCTTATTCAATTATCATGATCGGCTGGTCGTAATCGACAGCCTCGCCGTTTTTAACAAGGATCTGCTTTACAATGCCGTCATATTCGCTTGTGATCTCGTTCATAAGCTTCATCGACTCGATTATCATAAGCACATCACCCTTTTTAACGTGCTTGCCAACCTCGGCAAAGGGCGGCTTGCTCGGGTCGGGAGCGGCGTAGAAAGTACCTACGATAGGCGCTTTTACAACGTTTCCGCAAACAGCGTTTTGCGCTTCAACGGTGGGCGCTGCACCTGCAGCGGCAGCGTTCATCGTCACGGGCATCATATCATGCTGAATGGGCATTCCCATTGGCGGCATAGGAGGCATAGGAGGGCATTTTCTTCCCTTTACTGTTATGCTCTTTTCGCCCGTTGAAACAGTTATCTCACCAAGCTCTTTTTCCTTGACTATATCTGCAAGCTTTGCGATAGTTTCAAGGTCAAAGTCATAAATTTTATCACTCATTTTGCGTTACTCCTTAACCGGTGTATTTCTTCAGGCAGATAGTTGCATTGTGTCCGCCGAAGCCGAGAGAATTTGAAAGTGCGCCCTTGATGTCAACGTTTCTGTTTCCGTCAACAGCATAATCGAGGTCGCATTCGGGGTCGGGCGTTGTGAAGCCGATAGTCTTATGAACAAAGCCTTCCTTGACGGAAAGTGCGGTAACGATAGCTTCAACTGCACCTGCCGCACCGAGAAGATGTCCCGTCATCGACTTTGTGGAGTTAATAACGGTCTTTCTCGCAGCGTCCTCGCCGAGAGCGATCTTGATAGCGTTTGTTTCGTATTTATCGTTAAGTCCCGTGGAAGTACCGTGTGCATTGATATAGTTTACTTCCTCAGGCCCCAGTCCTGCTTCTTCGTAAGCGTGTTTCATAGCGTAAGCGGCAGCTTCGCCCGTGGGAGAAGGACTTGTCATGTGATAAGCGTCACCTGTTGCGCCGTAGCCTGCGATCTCGGCAATGATGTTAGCACCTCTTGCCTTAGCGTGTTCAAGCTCTTCAAGAACGAGCATACCCGAGCCTTCGCCGAGAACGAAGCCCTGACGGTTAAGGTCGAACGGAGTTGAAGCCTTGTCAAGCTCTGTTGCTCTTGAAAGAGCATGCATATTGTTAAATCCCGAAAGAGCAAAGCGTGAGATACAAGCCTCTGCGCCGCCGCAAAGCGCTGCGTCAAGGTAGCCGTCCTTTATCTTGCGGAAAGCTTCGCCGATAGCGTGTGTAGCGGAGGAGCAGGCAGTCGTTGTGCAGAAGTTGTCACCCTTGAAGCCTGTGCGCATTGCAACAGTTCCTGCAGCCATATTTCCTATCATCATAGGAATGAAGAAAACGGAAACCTTATCGGGCTTTGCGTTGAACTTTGTTACCTCTTCTTCTGTGAGGTTAAGTCCGCCGATGCCTACGCCGACAAGAACGCCGACTCTGAACGGGTCGAGGTCTTTAAGGTCTGTTCCTGCATTTTCAAGCGCTTCCATAGCGGAGCATACAGCGAACTGCGTGAAGCGATCCATTCTCTTTGCTTCTTTTTTATCTATATATTTTGAGCTGTCAAAATCCTTTACTGCGCCAACGACCTTTACTTCAAAGTCGCTTGTGTCGAACTGGTCGATATATGACAGACCGTTTTTGTTTGCCTTTATATTTGCCCAGTATTCCTCAACGTTTTTTCCGAGAGGGTTAACCGTACCCATTCCGGTGATTACAACTCTTCTCATCAGAACACTCCTTTTCTTTTTACATCATAAGTCCGCCGGAGATCTCAATTACCTGTCCCGTAACGTATGAAGCATCATCCGAAGCAAGGAATGATACAACGCCTGCGATCTCCTCGACCTCGCCGTAACGCTTCATTGCGATCTGTTCGAGCATCTTGTTGCGCTGCTCTTCGGTGAGCTTATCCGTCATAGGGGTCTTGATAAATCCGGGAGCGACAGCGTTGACGTTGATTCCTCTTGAACCAAGCTCCTTTGCGGTAGTCTTTGTCATTGCGATTATGGCGCCCTTTGAAGCGGAGTAGTTGATCTGTCCGGGGTTGCCGTAAAGACCTGCAACGGAAGCAAGGTTGATTATCTTGCCCGACTTCTGGCGCATCATAACATTTCCTACAAACTTTGTCATATTGAAAACGCTCTTCTGGTTAACTGCGATAACAAGGTCATACTGCTCCTCGGGCATTCTTGCCATAAGACCGTCTCTTGTGATGCCTGCGTTGTTTACAAGGCAGTCGATAGTGCCGAAGCGTTCTTTTACTGCTTTTACCATAGCTTCGCACTGCTCATGGCTTGAAACATCGCAGATGAACTTTTCGCATTCAACTCCGAGAGCCTTTATTTTGTCCATAATATCGTTATTTTCAAACATTCCCTCGTTTATATCGTTGAGAGCAATGTTATAACCGTCCTTTGCAAGGCGAAGCGCGATAGCCGCGCCGATACCTCTTGCCGAGCCGGTAATGATAGCTGTTTTTGCCATAGTTTTATCCTGCCTTTCTGATTACATCCGTATATAAAATTAAATCAATATTCAAAGATGATCGCAGCACTTGTAAGACCTGCTCCGAAGCCTACGAAGCAAACCTTGTCGCCCTTTTTGATCTTGCCCGAGCGTACAGCTTCGTCAAAAGCTGTCGGGATAGACGCGCTTGAAGTGTTGCCGTGCTTGTCAAGCGAAATGATAAACTTATCCATAGACGCACCGAGGTTCTTGGCAGCAGTTTCGATAATTCTTACGTTTGCCTGATGCGGAACGAACCAGTCAACGGTCGTAACATCAAGACCTATCTTGTCGGCAGCGTTCTGAGCAGCTGTCGGAAGAGCCTTTGTAGCGAATTTGTAAACTTCCTTGCCGTCCTGGAAAAGGAACTGGTTAGTGCTTGTGAAATCATTGCCGTAGCTGTCCGAATCGGTGGTACGGAACGGATGTCTGCCAAAAAGGTGCTTTGCATAAAGGAACTTTGCGCCGCTTCCGTCCGAGCTGATAAAGCTTGTGAACAGCTTATCCGAGCGTTCGAGAACAACTGCGCCTGCACCGTCGCCGAAAAGTACGCAGGTCGCACGGTCGGTAAAGTCTACGAAGCGTGAAAGCACTTCGGACGATACAACGAGTACATATTTAAGAGTATCGTCAGTCTGAAGATATCTCTTAGCTGCGTCAACAGCGTAAGCAAAGCCCGAGCAGGCAGCGCCAAGGTCGAAAGCAGCGGCATTTACTGCGCCGACAGCGTTCTGAACAAGGCTTGCGAGCGAGGGGGTATAGAAATCGGGAGTAACTGTTGTTCCGATGACAAGACCTATTTCGGCAGGGTCGATGCCCGAAGCTTCAATTGCCTGCTTCGCAGCAGCCGCGCCCATCTCCCAGCAGGATTCGCCGTCGGTGAGAAAACGGCTCTTTATACCCGTTCTTGTGGAGATCCACTCATCGTTTGTTTCAACGATCTTTGACATATCATCATTGGTGACATTCACCGCAGGAGAATAGGAGCCGGTTCCGAGAATATTAATTCCAAACAAAATTTTTACCTCCGTATTGAATTTTTATAAAAATTGTGTTATAATGGATATATGATTGGGTGAAAAATGTCATTTTAGTGCATTTTGCATAGAGAAACTGCCCCTAAATCATAATCATTCACTATATATTGTAATATTTTTCTTTGCCTTTGTCAAGTTAAATCGTTAATTTTTAATATAAAATAAAAGGAGTTTAATTTTATGAGCAACAATGTATTTTTATTCTCGGGTCAAGGAGATCGGAAGAGCACACGTCTGAACTCCAGTCACCGGCTATGATATCT
>CAMJES010000008.1 GCA_946404705.1 uncultured Ruminococcus sp.
CACCGAGATCTACACTCTTTCCCTACACGACGCTCTTCCGATCTGCCTTTGCGGTATCGCCGCTGTCGATGGCTTCGAGCAGACCGAAAAGGTATTCCTTTCCTGCGATGCCTGCCGCCGCTGAAACTACATTTTCGTCGATCACCTCGTCGCCGACCGAGCATCTGTCAAGGAGCGAAACAGCGTCACGCATACCGCCGTCAGCGAGTTTTGCTATCATAGCCGCACCGCCGTCGGTAAGGCTCAATTGTTCCTGTTCAGCGATGAATTTCAGCCTTGAAGCGATATCCTCTGGCTTTATGCGTCGGAAGTCGAATCTCTGACAGCGTGAGAGGATGGTCGCAGGAACTTTGTGTATCTCAGTGGTAGCGAGGATGAATTTTATATACGGAGGCGGTTCTTCCATGATCTTCAGCAGGGCATTGAAAGCGCCTGCGGAGAGCATATGCACCTCGTCGATGATATAGATTTTGTATTGTCCACGGTCGGGAGTGTAGACTGCGGCATCACGCAGATCACGAATATTATCAACACCGTTGTTTGAAGCAGCATCTATTTCGACGATATCGGTGAGAGCGCCGCTGTCGGCATCACGGCATATGTCACATTCAAGGCATGGGTTGCCGTCTTTCATATTGCGGCAGTTTACAGCCTTAGCGAGGATACGGGCGCAGGTAGTTTTACCTGTTCCACGGGAGCCTGTAAAAAGGTATGCATGGGCAGTTTTTCCGCTCATTATCTGATTTTTCAGCGTATCCGTAGTCTGCTGCTGCGAGATAACGTCATCGAAGGTCATAGGTCTCCATTTGCGGTAAAGAGCCTTGTACATACTTTCACTCCTTTACATTATTGCTTTTCCTTATTATGCGCTTCAAGGAGAACAGCCGCCTGAATTTCCTTATAGTAGCCTGTGTAGCCGTTGGGGTCATCGATATTATTGAGGAGAGCCATGCGGTACATTTCCTCGCCCTTGTCGAAATGACGCAGGAGAGTATGGGCGATAGCAGCGCCGCCGAGGGCATTTGCATAGGATTCACGGCGGTCGATGGCTTCATTGAACCATTTCAGCGCAGTTTTTCCGTCATTGAGCTTGATGTACATTCTTCCAATCTCCACACGCATATGGTCGCTGTATTTCTGGTCTGAATCCATCAGCGAAGTGAACATTTCCAGAGCCTTTGTTGTGTTGCCTGTTTTTGCATAGCAGCGAGCGAGGAAAATGGGCAGTTCGGGAATGTTGAATCCGAATTTCTCGGCATTTTCGTAGCAGTTGACCGCATTCGGATTCCAGTCCATGAAGTCGTAACAGCGACCCTTGTAGAAGCTGAGAACACCCTGTTCTTCGGGAGTTTTGCTGAAATCGTCGCCGTCTATCTGAGCAAAAACTTCAAGTGCATCGCCGAAATAGCGCTGGTGGAACATTTCCATGCCTACCTCGAAAAGAGAGGATTTGCGGTTCATCCCTGTGAAGGCATTGCCGATGATATCCTCATCATATCGGTGAAAGACTGAGCCTGCATATTTCAGCGACTCAAAAACGCACAGACTGCACCATGAGCCGACGAAAAACATAGCCATCCACAGGATAAGCGACTTGAAACCGATGCTGTCGGCATTTGAGAATATAGCCATAGCCGCAGTGAGGACGACAGTCAGCAGAGCGGTGGCGGCGAGAGCCTTGACGAGTACCTTTTTGAAGCAAAGGAGTACTCTTTTTGTACGTGTGAGAAGAATAGTTAAAAAAAGCATAGGTCGATCTCTCCTAAAAGAAAAATTCCGGAACATAGATGTGCAGGCTTGCTGCGGCACACAAAACGATCCGCTTAATGCTGCTCGGTTCCCCGCCTGACATGGTTCACGGTGTTCTGTTGCACAGGGCCCGCACACCTATATATCGGATAAATTCCGATTATAGATAAAATTATGAAGAATTGCCGCTTTCCCAAGACAGCCGCATAGCAGAAAGCCCAAACAGCTCGGCAGCAAAATTTACTTAATTATGATATCATATTTCACAAAAAAAGTCAAGCACTTTGAGAAAAAATAAAGCTTCCGAGAATAATACACAAATAATTTCATTTTGTTTTGTGTAAAAAATATTGATTATTTAGCAAAATTTAACAGTCAAAAGCAATAAATTTGCACTATTTATACAGAAAATTCTTTCTATGTAATTTTACTATTGAAATTTTTTATGATTTGAGTTAAAATATAGATAGCGTGTTTTTAAACGTTTCAGTTTGTCAAAATAGATAAAAATTTTGTAAATCAGGCAGTTTGTTTTATTGAACAGGCTGTACAATATAAAATTAAGGTGGAAAAATATGGGTTCTAACATCATTCTTTACGGCCCTCCGGGAACAGGTAAGACCTATAATACTATTGCTTATGCGATATCTATTATCTACGGCAGACCTATCCGTGAGGTTATGAGCGACGATTACAGCGAGCTTCTTGAAAAGTACAACGCGCTCAAGACTCTCTACGGTCAGATCGAATTTACTACCTTCCATCAGTCATTCGGCTACGAAGAATTCGTTGAAGGTATCAAGCCTGTTTTTATTCAGGTTATGAACGAAAAGGGCGAACGTTCGCGTAAGGAAGAAATGGTTTACAAGGTAAACCAAGGTGTATTCAAGCGTTTCTGCGATGAAGCCGCAAAAAATCCCGGCGAAAAATATGTATTTATCATAGACGAAATAAACCGAGGCAACGTTTCCAAGATCTTCGGTGAAATGATAACTATCATCGAGCCTACGAAGCGCCTCGGACAAGCCGAAGAAGCTACGGTAAAGCTGGCATATTCGCAGGAGGCGTTCGGCGTTCCCGACAATGTATACATAATAGGAACGATGAACACCGCCGACCGTTCCATCGCCATGCTTGACTCGGCTCTGCGCCGCCGTTTCGACTTTGTCGAAATGCTGCCTAATCCCGAATTGCTGCGCGGAGTTACCGTTGAGGGCATTGATATATGCGAGCTTATGTATAAGATAAATAAGAGAGTCGAGATACTGCTTGACCGTGACCATACGATAGGACACGCATACTTTATGCCGCTGCGCTCGCGTCCGAGCCTTGCGGTGCTTGCGCATATTTTCAAGAATGCGATAGTTCCGCTGCTTCAGGACTATTTCTACGATGATTATGAAAAAATTCGTCTTGTTCTCGGTGACGCCAACAAGGAAAAGAACGAGCAGTTCGTTATCAAAACTGACGTTGACTATGCCCAGATATTCGGTGCAAACGCCGAGCTTTACCTTGAAAATGACGATATCTACACAATAAACAACGCCGCTTTCGGAAATGTCAACGCATATCTTAAGATTTAAGGATAATTTCCAATGAGTAAAGTAAAACGCTTCGTCATTACAGACGCCGATTCCTTTGTAAGGGGCGGAACATCGGACGATCCCCATATTATTCCGATACCCGAGCATAATTTCGACCGACTGGCGGATTTCACCGAAAACAACCGCTATCCGGTCATGCATGAAATAAAGCTTCCGGATGGAAGAATGTCTATCCACCCTGCACGTTACGCAGGCATCATAACTCTTCGCGACGGAACCCAGATCGAGATGATGCCGCAGATAGTTGCCGATTCGGAAGAAAACGCTGTCGTATCAAAAAAATTGATCCTGCGTATGCTTGAATCCATAATTGAAGTTCCGGTAAAACAGGTAAATGAACGCTACTTTAAAAAAGAACAGCTCAATATATTCGAAATATGCGTCCGTATGTTTCTGGACGAAGTCGAAAACGTTGTGCGAGGCGGTCTGAAGCAGACCTACGTTCCCTATCAGGGCAATGAGCCTTTCGTTAAGGGAAAGACTATATATTCCGAACACGCAAAGAAAAACTATGCGCATAAGGAGAAATTCTACGTTGAATACGATGTTTTCAGCATCAACCGCGCCGAAAACAAGCTTATAAAAACAACTCTTGCCTCACTTTCAAAGCTTTCCACAAACGGACTTAACCTAAAGCGTCTGAGAACGCTGCTTATGGACTTTGACGGAGTGGATTCTTCAACGAATTTAAAGCGCGATTTCAAAGCCGTTATTGACGACCGAAGCATGGCAAGGTATACAAAAGCAATGGGCTGGTGCCGTCTTTTTCTCTTAAACAAGGGAACGACTGCATTTTTCAGCGGCGGAAAGGTCGCTTACGCGATGCTCTTCCCGATAGACAAGCTTTTCTGCGGCTGTATCGCAACAAGCCTGCGCCGTCAGATAGACCGTACAAAATACAACTTCCTTACTCCCGAAAAGATGACAAACTCGGTCAACAACGTTTCGCTTGACCTTAATATGGAGCCTGTTTCCAATTTTTATGTTAAAAACAAGCAGGACGATTCCTACATAAACATTATCTTCAAGTTTTACGATTTTCATAACTACCACGGCAAGGACGATGAAAGCACCGCTGTTGTTTTTCCTGTTACCGAGGTTTTGAACCGCGACCTTGAAGGTATGAAGAAAAATATGTACCTTGTCGACCTGAAAGACATTGACGGAAGCGTATCTATTCTTAATGAAACATTTTTCTTATAAAACCTGCCGCTCGTTCATTCATCGGGCGGCAATTTTTTAATTTGGAATTCTGAATTCGGAATGCGGAATTATTATAAACCGCCAATACATCATAAAAAAACAACTCTGTAGGGGCAAATTCCATATCTGCCCGTTTTTATCCTCAATTTTCCGAAAAATTTGTAGGGGACGGGTTTCCCGTACCGTGAAAACATATTTCCAATGCTTAATAAACGCAAAATAAATCATTTCTGCCGTTTTTGGTTATCCTCCCAGTAACAGATTTTTGAACGTTTCCGTAAACTACAAAATAATTGCTTCACTCTATCAACGTATTCACAATTTTTCGATGTGAAGATTATATTTTATTCCGAATTCCGCATTCCTAATTCCGAATTTATTCAAGCATTACGAATTACGAATTAATTTAAATTTTCTATTGCAATTTCGAGGAAAAAAGTGTATAATATAAATGGATATGTCACCTTAATTATCAATGTTTTGAAAGGATATGATTTTTTATGAACGAAAATCCCGAAAAAAGCACCGAAAATGTTCTGAATCTGCTTTTAGCTGTGACCGGTCTGCTTTCTTTTGTACTCGGATTTGTTTTGGGTATATGCGCTTGCAAAAAGCTTGGAAAATGCTGCAAGGGCGGAAAAAAAGGCTGCTCCGATTTTGACGCTGACGAATATGTTCGCAGCTTAAATCTCGACTAAAGCACGGCAATTAAACTGTAATAAAAATAAAGGACTAATTGAAATATGAAACTTGGTATGGTTGGACTTCCGAATGTCGGAAAAAGCACACTTTTTAACGCACTCACAAACGCAGGCGCAGAATCCGCGAACTATCCGTTCTGCACGATCGAACCGAATGTCGGCGTTGTTTCCGTTCCGGACGAGCGCCTTTTAAAGCTTAAAGAAATGTATAACCCGAACAAATTCACGCCTGCAACGCTTGAATTTGTTGATATCGCAGGACTTGTAAAGGGTGCTTCAAAGGGAGAGGGTCTTGGAAACAAGTTCCTTGCAAATATCAGAGAGGTTGACGCTATCGTTCACGTTGTTCGCTGCTTTGAGGGTACGGACGTTATCCACGTTGACGGAAGCATCAATCCGCGCAGAGATATCGAAACTATCGACCTTGAACTTATCTTCTCGGATATCGAAATGCTCGACCGCAGGATCGACCGCACAAAGAAGCTCGTCAAGGGCGATAAAAAATACATCGCAGAGGTTGAATTCCTTGAAAAGCTCAAGGCTCACCTTGAATCGGGTCACTCGGCACGTTCCTTTGACTTCACCGAAGAGGAAGCAGAAGCTATAAAAAGCACTCCGCTGCTTTCTGCAAAGCCCGTCATATTCGCAGCAAACCTCTCCGAGGATGATTTCAAGAACAATATCGAAAATTCCGTGCATTACAAGACCGTCTGCGAGATCGCAGCGGAAGAAAAGGCTTCCGTTTTCCCGATATGCGCTCAGCTTGAAGCGGAGATTTCCGATATGGGCGATGAGGACAAGGCAATGTTCCTCTCCGAGCTTGGACTGGAGGTTTCCGGTCTTGACCGTATCATAAAAGAGGGTTATGCTCTTCTCGGACTTATCTCCTTCCTCACGGCAGGAAAGGACGAAGTTCGTGCGTGGACTATCACCAAGGGAACAAAAGCTCCCAAAGCTGCAGGAAAGATCCACACCGACTTTGAAAAAGGCTTCATAAGAGCCGAAGTCGTTTCGTTCGATGACCTTATGGCCTGCGGAACAATGGCTGCTGCAAAAGAAAAGGGACTTGTCCGTCTGGAGGGCAAGGAATACGTTGTTCAGGACGGAGATATAATTCTGTTCAGATTCAACGTTTAAACGGACTGAAAACAGACTCTCTGCTTTTATATAGATTTCCGTTCTTGGGGAAACGGAAAACACTTAAATTATATAGGAGGATATTGAAATGAACACAAAAAAGGCACTTGCCGGAATTATGGCGTTGTCACTTACTGCTGCTCTCACAGCCTGCGGAGGAAGCGGAGAAAGCACAGAAACAACAGCCGAAGTAACGACAACAACTAAAGCTACCGTTGCTGTCAACACCGAAGGACTTAAATCCGAGGAACAGGAAGCTCTCGACACGGTAATGGAACAGCTTGTCGATACCGAACTTGAAAACAAGGAGATCAAATGGCTTGGAAACTATGACCTCAACCCCTCAGGCGATGGCGCTTCCAAGAAGGTTGAAGTTGAAATGTTTGAGCAGAAATACGGCGGAACGATCAAGTATTACCCCACAGTTTGGGAAAAAAGATTTGATGAGCTTTCCAAATATATGATGAGTGGCGAAGGAATCGACTTCTACCCCGGAGATGACGCAAACAACTATCCAAGCGGAATCATAAACGGCAGATTCCAGCCTGTTGATGATTATATCGATCTTGATTCGGCTATTTGGCAGAATGTTACCGCCGCTATGGATCTTTTTACATTCGGCGGAAAGCACTATCAGTTCGTTACAGGCGTAGTTGCCGAACAGGTCGTAATGTATGATAAATCCACGCTTGAAGCACACGGTCTTGACGACCCGTGGGAGCTTTACGAGAAGGGTGAATGGAACTGGGACACATTCAAGGAAATGCTTCTTGAATTCGTTGACCCCGACGCCGGACAGTACGGTCTTGACAACTGGTTCAATGAAAAGGCTCTGTTCCTTTCCGCAGGTGTTCCTACCGTTTCATTGAAGGACGGTCGCCTTGTCTGCAATGTAAACGATGCGACAGTTGAAAAAGCTATGAACTTCCAGTACGAGCTTTATCAGAACGGTCTTGTTTTCCCTCTTGAACAGTATAGCTGGAATATCCAGCCGCAGTTCATGGGCGAGGGCAGCGAATTGTTCTGGCTCAACGGAATGTGGGGAGTACAGGGTGATCCTTCAACATGGACAATACAGGTAGCTCCCGAAAACCTCGGAATAGCTCCTGTTCCTTCCCCTGCAGGCTCCGATCCTTACCAGTCGGCAGTTATTTCCGGCTATGCTCTCTGCAAGGGCGCAGCAAACCCCGAGGGCGTTGCACGTTTTGCAGAATGCACGATCCTTGCCAATAACGATCCAGCTACAATTGCTATCAACGACAGAAAGGCAAAAGACGACAGCAAATGGACGGATGAGATCATTGAAAGATACAAGGAGATCAACGAGATCACAAGGCAGTACCCTGTTGTCGACCTTGCAGCAGGATGCTCGTCCGATATCGCTTCACTCACAACGGACGGCGGTTCTCAGATGGGTACAAGAGCTGCATTCCACGGCACTGAATGGTCTACAATGCGAGAAGCTATCGCCGACACTCTTACGATGCTTGTAGGAGAGGTTGACGACCAGCTCCAGGAAGCAATAGCTGAATAACCAAATATACAAATACATAAAAATGCCGCCGAAGCTGAACCAAAAGCTCCGGCGGCAATTTTTTTACAGATCACATCAACGGTGCAATGATACGCAGCACCTTTCCGAAAAACTTTGAAAAAGCGCTGAATTTTTTGCAGTCCTCAAGCGTGATACGCTGACATTTCTGCAATGTAAGCTTATAATCATCCTCAGTTTCCTTGACCGAGGATGTTCCGTAAGTATATGCAGCACATTCAAAATGCAGAAACAAACTGCGGTAGTCAAGATTTATCGAACCCACGACTGCGCGGATATCATCGCTGACAAAAACCTTTGCGTGAACAAATCCGGGCGTGTATTCAAAGATCTTCACGCCTGCCTCAATAAGCTCGGCATAATATGTGTGCGCAAGCCAGAATGCATATTTTTTATCGGGAATATGCGGCATTATCAGCGAAACGTCAACGCCCCTTTTCGCAGTATAGCAGAGCGCCGTTATCATTTCATCGTCAAGTATAAGATACGGCGTCATAATGTGTACGTATTTTTTCGCGCGGTAAAGTATATCAAGATAAACGTTCTGACCGACATTTTCACGGTCAAGCGGACTGTCGCTGTACGGGATAACATATCCGGGCTTGGCTTCTCCTGCTATCTCAGGAAAATCCGAAATGATATAATCGCTGTAATTATCCTCCTTCGGCTCGGTTATGTTCCAGTTCTGGAGGAACATCATCGTAAAGCTTTTTACAGCCGCGCCTTTGAGCATGATACCCGTGTCCTTCCAATGTCCGAAACGCTGCACCTTGTTGATATATTCATCGGCAAGGTTTATTCCGCCCGTAAAAGCAGTCTTTCCGTCAATTACAACAATCTTGCGGTGGTCGCGGTTGTTCTGAACGGTCGACAGAACGGGACGAATCGGTGAAAACACCTTGCATTTGATGCCGTATGACTGCAGCTTTTTCGGATAGTTCACAGGCAGGAGCATTATCGTGCAAGTCCCGTCATACATAAACCGCACTTCAACGCCCTCTTTGACCTTCTGTTTAAGTATTTCAAGTATCGAATCCCACATATAGCCTTCGTCTACAATAAAATACTCCATAAAAATGAACTTTTCCGCTTTGAGAAGTTCTTTTTTCAGCGCTTCGAACTTGTCCTCGCCGAGCGGAAAATATTTCGTTGCCGTGTCTTTATAAACGGGGAAAAACGCGTGATTGCTCATATACCGCGCAAAATTTGCTTCCGCCTCGTCAACGGCCGCTATCTCGTTTACAACGTCTTCATTCTGCGGAAGATAGAGGTTGGTGTTTTTGATAACGTCCGCAACTCGCTTGCGCGCAACGTGCGTTCCGAGTTCAAGCTTGACATAGGTATACATAAGCGTTCCGAATACGGGCAGCGTAAGTATAGGTATTATCCATGCAATTTTAAAGCTTGTGTTGGAGTTGTCGCTGATGACATATATCATCGCAATAAGGGATATTACAAGATTTATTGCGTAGAAATTCTGCATCGAATTTCTCATATAGTTTACGCACAGCCAGAAGAAAACTATCTGTATCACAAGAAACAGAAAAACGACCATAGTTCTTCCGAAAACAAGTCTGCAAAGCTTTTTTAATTTAGAAAAAAATGTTTTACTGTTCAAGATCATGTCTCCTTAAAAAGCCCCTGCGAAAAAATGACTCTCCCCCGAAAAAATATGTATCACATAAATTTATCGAACGAATACTCTTCGAGCTTAGCGTTGACCATCTGTGAAATTTCGATAAACACCTTCTGATATCCGCACTTGCCCGACATTCCCCTGCTGCATTCATAACTGTCTGTAAGGCATTTGCTGATCGCATATTTTCCGTCAATAGCCTCAATAACGTCCTTTAATGTAATGTCCTGTGGTTTTCTTGCAAGCTCATATCCTCCCTGAGTACCCTTGAAGGATACAACGATGCCTGCCGCAACCAATTTTCGTAAGATCTTTAGTGAAAATCTGAGTGAAACTGCAGTCCTGTCGGAAATTGAATTTGCGTCAAGCCTTTTGCCTGCTTCGCAAAGACAGCCGACGATTCGGACTGCGTAATCTGATTCCAATGTTATATTCATAGCCTTAACCTCTCCCGATCAATCAAGAAAATCCTTTACTTTTCTGCTTCTGCTCGGATGACGGAGCTTACGAAGTGCCTTTGCTTCGATCTGTCTTATACGCTCACGGGTAACGTTGAATTCCTTTCCGACCTCTTCAAGAGTCCGTGAACGGCCGTCTTCAAGACCGAAACGCAGACGGAGTACCTTTTCCTCACGCTCTGTAAGCGTTGAAAGTACCTCGCCGAGCTGCTCTTTAAGAAGAATGAGTGAAGCCGCGTCTGCCGGTGCGGGAGCGTCGTCATCCGGAATGAAGTCACCGAGATGGCTGTCCTCCTCTTCGCCGATAGGCGTTTCAAGCGAAACGGGATCCTGCGCGATACGCATTATCTCACGAACACGCTCGGGCTCCATATCAAGCTCCGCAGCGATCTCCTCGGGAGTCGCATCGTGTCCGTTCTTGTGCAGAAGCATACTTGAAACCTTTTTTACCTTTGTAATGGTTTCGACCATGTGTACAGGGATACGGATAGTCCTTGCCTGATCCGCAATAGCACGGGTGATAGCCTGACGTATCCACCATGTAGCATAAGTCGAGAACTTGAAGCCCTTTGTATAATCGAACTTTTCAACAGCCTTTATAAGTCCAAGATTTCCCTCTTGAATAAGGTCAAGAAACTGCATTCCTCTGCCGACATAACGCTTTGCAATCGATACGACAAGTCGAAGGTTAGCCTCTGAAAGACGTTTTTTTGCCCTTTTGTCGCCCTTAGCCATTCTCTCGGCAAGTTCGATCTCCTCTTCTGCGGAAAGCAGCGGAACACGGCCTATTTCTTTAAGATATATTTTTACGGGGTCATCGATAGCGATTCCCTCGGTGGAAAGCGAAAGCTCCAGATCGTCCTCGCCGTTGATGTCAAGCGGTATCGACATATCCTCGTCAAAGCCTTCGAGCGTGAAATCGTCGATGATCTCGATATTGTTGTTTGTGCAGCTTTCATAAAAGCTTTCCATCTGGTCAACGTCATATTCGAGGTCTTCAAGCACATCGGTAATTTCCTTTGTGGAAAGCTTACCGCTCGCCTTTCCCTGCTCCATAAGGCTCTCAATGGTTCTTTTTTCTGCCATAGTTTAAACTTCCTCCTGTATATTCCTGTGCAAAGCTTTGCACGGTAATTCCTGCAATCATTTTGATTTTTTCAGGCTCTCAAAGTAACGCAGAAACTCGTCATTCGACATCGACGCAACGTCAACGTTCCTGCTGTTATAGCTTGTAAGAGTATTTATGTAATCGTCAAGAGTTTCCCTGCCGATCTCAACCTGCTCATTTGCGACAATGATCGCAAATATTTTTCCCATTTCGTCAGCGGAAAATTCACTTTGAAGGAGTGAAACGTCAAATTCCACCGAATTTTTTATCTTTTCTGTTAATTTTTCAAAAACTGATTTGTTGAAATCTGTCACAAATTGTCCGCTGTCTATCCTGCTTTCAACATATCCAAGCTCATCGGGATTTGCCGCAAGATATGCGATTATGCCGCATTCAGCCTTGTATTCCCTTGCATGAGCAACGCTGTCGGGATTTTCGCGCCGCTGCTTGCTGAAAGTCCGTATCTCACGGCTTTCCTCTTTCTGCGAACGGTTTATCTTCCGCTTTATAAGTGAGTTGACCTGCTGAATTATCGTGTCGCTTTTTACGCCACATTCCTTTGCAAGCTTTGAGATGTAGACCTCACGCTCTATCGGCGAGCTTATATCCGAAAACAGCGAAACGCACCGCTTCAAGTATGTGACCTTGTCGTTTTCAATGTCAAGGTCAAGACCTGCCGCGCATTTTTTCATCTCGAAATCAATTGCGCCGTCAGAGCGTTCAAGCAGCTGCTTAAACCGCACGGAACCGAACTTTTTTATGTATTCATCGGGATCTTTCGCACCCTCCATTTTTATGATGCGCGCGTCAAGACCTGCCTCGGAGAGCAGATTTATCGCCCTGTGCGTAGCCGCCTGCCCCGGGCCGTCCGAATCGTATGCAATGATTATCTCATCGGCGTACTGCTTCATAAGCCGTGCCTGCTCGGACGTCAGCGCTGTTCAGAGCGTTGCTACAACATTTTCAAAGCCGCCCTGATTTATCGCAATAACGTCCATATATCCTTCCGCAAGTATAAGCTTGCGTTCGGTCGATTTCTTGGCAAAATTGAGTGAAAAAAGGTTGCGGCTCTTTTTGAATACGGGCGTGTCGGAAGAGTTCAGATATTTCGGGCCGCTTCCGTCAATGATACGTCCGCCGAATGCGACAACGTTTCCTCTCAGATCGATTATAGGAAACATAACTCTGTCGCGGAACGAGTCAAAAACTGCGCCTTTTGAGCTTTTTGTGCATAGATTTGAAATAACAAGCTCATCGTCCGTGTAGCCCTTGTCGCGTAAAAAATAATGCAAACCGTGCCAGTCATCGGGCGCATAACCCAAGCCGTATTTGATAATAGTATCCCTTGTCAGCTGCCTTTCGGCACAATATCTGCGGCCCTTTTCGCCTAACGGAGATTTTGTCAGCGTATCGAAAAAATAATGCGCCGCTGTGCGGTTTATTTCAAGCACCCTTGCTTTGAGCCGCGCAAAATCGTTGCTCTCTCCGTTATCGGGCATCTGCATTCCCGACCTGTCGGCGAGGAATTTCACCGCTTCGATATAGGAGAGATTTTCCATTTTCATTATGAACGTTATGACATCGCCGCCTGCGCCGCAGCCGAAGCAATGGAAATACTGTCCCGTTGTATTGACGCTGCAGGAGGGTGATTTTTCCGAATGGAACGGACAAAGACACACATATCCTCTGCCGCTTCTCTTCAAGGTCACATATCCGCCCATAACGCTGTCTATCGGGTTATTCTGTTTTAAGTCTAAAATAAAATTTTCGGGTAACGCCATAGAACCTCACTTGCTTTATACGGCAGCCGCCGCGGAAACTGCCCCGTCAGCGCCGTATCATAATTGTGCTTCTTTCCAGCCTTTCGGGATAAACAGATCCTCATAAACTGCAATAGCATAGCTGTCCGTCATACCTGCGATATAGTCGCAGACAGCTCTGTCCGAACCTCTGCGCTCCCTTATGCGCTTGTAATCATCGGGCAGCTTGTCGGGATTTTTGAGGAAATAGCCGTAAAGCTTCTCGACCAGCATTTTCGCCTTGGATTCCTCGGATTTTGCGATAGAATTGCGGTAGACATTGGCAAACATAAAGTCACTTAGCGTGTCAAGCGCTTTCTTTACCTCGTCCGACATTGAAATATTCTCCGCACCGCCGTCAATTATCGAAGTGATAAGCGTTGTGATGCGCTCGCTCTTGGAATGGCCGAGAATATCGGTAGCTTCCTTCGGCAGGTCGTTCTCCGTGAGTATGCCTGCACGGATAGAGTCGTCTATATCGTGGTTGATGTATGCAATTTTATCGGCAAGACGGACGATATAACCCTCTCTTGTCTTTGCGATCTTGTTCGTATGGCAGACGATGCCATTCTTGACTTCGTAGGTAAGGTTAAGACCCTTTCCCTCTTTCTCTATGTAGTCGACAACACGGACGGACTGCTCATAATGCGTAAAGCCCGTGGGGCATATCTCGTTGAGTATCATCTCGCCTGCGTGACCGAACGGAGTGTGTCCGAGGTCGTGACCGAGCGCGATAGCTTCCGTAAGGTCGCTGTTCAGGCGCAGAGCGGTCGATATCGTCCTTGCTATCTGCGAAACCTCAAGCGTATGCGTAAGGCGCGTTCTGTAATGGTCGCCGACGGGGTCGAGGAAGACCTGCGTTTTATGCTTAAGTCTGCGGAAGGAATTGCTGTGCAGGATCCTGTCCCTGTCGCGCTGAAATTCCGTTCTTATCGGGCATTTCGGTTCGGGTCTTGCTCTTTTGCCCGAATTGCGCGAAAGGCAAGCGAATTCGCAAAGCGTTCCAAGCTCCATAACCTCGCTCTGCTCACGGATAGTCATAACAATATTCCTCCCTTGACATTATTTATTCTCATATTT
This sequence comes from uncultured Ruminococcus sp., assembly GCA_946404705.1. Taxonomy (GTDB): domain Bacteria; phylum Bacillota; class Clostridia; order Oscillospirales; family Ruminococcaceae; genus UMGS363. The sequence continues at coordinate 14,028 of CAMJES010000008.1, forward strand.
TTTTGCCAAAAACATATTAATATACAATTTACGCCCTCAAAAACCCTTTTTTTTATTTCATTTTCAGCACTTTCAACAATTCATTCAAGCGAAGTTCTCGAATACCTCATCACCTTGTACAACAGAAATACGTCCGTTGGAGGCGTCGATAAGCTTCTCGCGCAAAGGCTCGGCAAACGCCTTTTTCACGAGCAGCGAAACCGTAACATCGGCTCCAAAATCGGTATCGAGTATCTTCACTTCAAAATCGGGCAGAAGATACGTTATCTTGCTGTACAAGTCGTAGTCCATTTTTATCTTCACGGGATATGAGCTGCACATTATAAGCCGTTCCGCAGCGTCAACAGCTATCTTTGCAGAATGTGAATACGCACGGACAAGTCCTCCGCCGCCGAGCAGGATTCCCCCGAAGTATCTCGTCACCACGCAGCATACATCGGTCAGCCCCTCCTTCTGCAAAACATCCAACACCGGAACTCCTGCCGTACCCTGCGGCTCGCCGTCGTCGGAATAGCGCGAAGTGTTGCCCTCGCGGAGAATGTATGCATAAACATTATGCGTAGCCTTGCGATGTTCGGCACGGATACGGTTGATGAACTCCACCGCTTCATCGTTCGTCTTCACCGGAGCGATATAGCCGATAAATTCGGACTTTTTCTCGATAAAACTGTCTTCTGCAAACGCACGTATAGTTGAATAATCCTCCAACGCAAAAACCTCCATTTCCATACTATATCTATTATATAAAAAAGCAGCCTGCGAAGAGAAACCGCAGACTGCCGTTGTTCCGTAAAAATAATTACTTATCCATACCGAAACGCTTCTTAAATTTGTCAATACGTCCGCCTGTGTCAACAAGCTTCTGTTTACCTGTGTAGAAAGGATGGCACTTGGAGCAGATTTCGACCTTGATATCCTTCTTAGTGGATCTGGTCTTGATCACGTTGCCGCAAGCACAGGTAATAGTGGTTTCCTGATAATCAGGATGGATACCCTCTCTCATTCGTAACACCTCATCTCTGTTTATATTATATGATTAGCATAGCAGCCCATCACATAACACGGACAGTAGTGCTATTTTTCAATCACTTACAGATAGATATTATATCACATTAATTCTCTCTTGTCAAGGGCTTTTCTGCAATTTTTTCTGTTTTGGAAAGTAAAATTGACAAAAAAATGCAGCTGTGCTATAATTATATTGTCTTTATAAGAATTCAGAAAAAGGAGATCCGAGGATATGACTTCACCCAAAAAGAAAAACTCCGATAATCTGTTGTTACTTATTATAATTTTAGTCGTTTTGGCGTCAATAATTTGGATATTCAAAAGTGACGTCAAAGAATTGAATGCTAAGATTGATTCTCTCGTTTCTGCGCAGAAAAAACTTAAAAGTGAAAATGAGGAATTATCCGTTCAGCTGGAAAAATGCAGGTTTTTCAACGAGATCATACTGCGCCAAACGGAATCGGGGCAGAACATCTCAAGCATATCGGTCAATGCTCCGTCGGAAAAATTTGACGCCCCAAACAATAATTTCGGCAACACAGAATTGTTTGACAAAAACAAGCTGTATATGAACAAAATAGAAAACTACGGAGCCGAATATTCAATCGAATATATATCATCGGAGAAAGATCCGCTCTTAAACGCAGCCGTTCTTTCCTATATAAAGGAGCTGTCCGATGAAATATGCGAGGGTTGCCTATCCGACTACGACAAAGCGTATGCTATTGCTTTATGGGTATCGGATAACATATACTATAATAAAGATAAAGCGCGGCAAGGCATAGACCCCGATACTATAAGCCTTGAAACTGCGCTTGCGCTGCGCAGAACGACCTGCGCAGGCTATTCAAATCTTTTTTCCGCACTTTGCGAAGCGCAGGGATTATACTGCATCAACCTCAGAGGCAACAGTACACGCGAACTTTGTGAAATGCAGGATTGGAAGACTCTCCCCAGAAATCACGAATGGAACGGTGTATATTGCAGCGGAAAATGGTATTTTACCGATACCACATGGGCTTCACAAAACCAATACTTTAACGGTCAGGAAAACCACGAAGATGTTATTGACGAACAATACATAATGATGGATTTTTACAAAATGTCGGAAGACCGCAGGATAGATTCCGCTGAACACAGAGGATTCTTCAATATATACTGAGTTTTTTAAGAAAACACCAATTACAGCGTTTCCTTATTTTTTTCCGCAGCTTTTTTCTTTCTGCAAAGCAGATAGAAGAACACCGCGCCTACAATGATATGCGGAATAAACACGAGAATTCCTGCTTCAAAGCTTTGGCTGCCCGTTTCCAGATCTGCACCCTCCGGCAGCAGAATGCCTAATACCGCCAGCATATCCATTGCAGTATGGCACATAACCGCAGGAAATACCGAGTTTGTTTTCTTTGTAAGATATGTAAGAGCCGCACCGTAGAAAATGGTGGGAATGCACATTGCCACCCAGCCGAGATACGGAAAGCCGGGATAATCAAAGCCGAAATTAAGTCCCTCTGCGATCGGGCAGGCATGCCACATTCCCCATATAATGCCGCTGACGATAAGAGCAAGCGGTTCGGGCATTACCTCTTCAAGCTTCGGCGTGAGATACGCTCTCCAGCCGAACTCCTCTCCGAAAAGATACCAAAAATTTACAAGTATGTACGAAAGCGAAAGCAGGATATATCCGACTGAGCCGATATTGAAATCAATATCCTTAAAGCCGTAATCGGGGAGAAGGAAAACTATCAGCATGACTGCACCTAAAAACTGAAGAGCAGCCGCTAATCCAATGCCGCCAAAATAGTATCTGAGATTTCCCTTGAGATTTACACGGAGATAGTTGTTTCTAAAGCCTTCCTTTGTTATCAATCTCGTCAGAACGTTTGCGATCGCAGGAGAAAGTGCCGCAAAAATGGTCAGCAGATTTTCAAACGCCGTGAATATATCCGAAAGCATATAGGCAAGTATAACTATCCCGTTTGCAATGACCGTGAAAATAATGATACGAATTACCGTCATTTTTTTACTGTTCAAAATTCTCCGCCCCCTTCATGTAAAGTCTGCACGAGATTTTATACGACAGAATATAAAGCCCGAACGCACTCAGCGCACAAAGCGATAAAGCAAATATCGCAGTATCCCCGAACGCCTCACCATTTATGACCTCGGATAAAAACTCCCACAGACTGTCGAGCGAACCGAACACCGACAGATCACCGAAAAGGAAGTAGATCACCGCCAGAAGATCAATTCCGAAGAACACACCCATTTTTACCGATGAACCTATCTTGCTGCCGAAGCGCACATAAAACGGGAACTCGATCGCACCGAGGAAAAGAACCGCAAATACCATTGCGCTGCTTATGTTCAGACTTAATAAGGATTTATTTTCAAAGCCGTAATATACGGATAAAGCAGTGTCAAAGATCACCTCCGCAAAATAGCTCCAAATAAATGAAACGATAAGTATAATAAAGCCGAACATATACTTTGAAAAAATCTGACCGCTTTCCTGCAAAGGACTGGACGAAACGAACGAACTCCAACGCTTGGATTCGTCGGTTGAGAACATCTGCGGCAGTATTATCAGAACAAATATGTAGATAAGCAGCGCATAAATGCAGCTGAAAATATCCGCAGCATCAGAAAAACTGCTTTCGTCAAAAACGCCTTCCTTTACGGCAGAGCCGAACATAAAGAAAAACAACACATAAATCACTATATCCACAAAAGCAAGGACAAAAAGGCTTTTTCTGTTAAGAACAAGCTCCTTGTACAATAATCCGTACATACTCATTTTTCCTTTCTGTTCAAAATTACAGCCGTAAGGACTGCCCCTGCGATAAACGCACCTGCAAGGACAAACGGGGCAGCGGTGAAGATGTTTTCGCCGATATTTTCCACTATACCGACTATCTTGGAAATAACCTCATCGGAGTTTTCCGTTTCCATAAATTCATTTTTCAGCTCTTTAAGTCCGTCGAGCTTATTGTATAAATACAATATAAGAACACCGATAACTCCTAACGGGAAAATATCACCCACAACGCTTGACTTAAAGAAATACAGAAGCGGTATCACAAGTGCGGAAAAGAACATTGAAAGTGCAAAAACAGCGGTCAGCGCAGGCAGATTTCCCGAAAAGCTCTGAATGGCTGTAATGTCAAATCCTGTCTGCTCCTTGACCCAGAGCAGCTGTTCCGAAATGTCGCTCGTGCCGCATACAATAGCCGTGTTTGTGAACGTTACAGCCATTGCCGCAGCAGTTTCTATAAACAGCACAGAAAACCGTGCGCAGGTCTGCTTTACTGCGCCGAGAGGGGTCGTTTTCGTAAACTTCCCCCACCCCGAATTCATATCGGCGAGCGTTATCCCACCCTCTTTCATAAACATACTCACCGCAAAAGCAGGGATATATATCGCCAATAAAAAAACATACACACAAGCGATCGTATATTCACTTGTTTCTTCAAACAAATGCGAAAGATTTCCGATCTTAAGGCTGAGAAGTATAAGGTCAAATATCAATGCTGTGAGAAGAAAAACGGCGAACGAAACAATGTATGATTTCCGTTTGAGGAACAACTCACGGTAAATAAGCTCACGCATTATGTCCACTCCTTTTTGCTGCGGTTAACGTAGAAGAGCATTATTTCTTCAAGTGCCGCGCTGTCGAAAACAAGTCCGTCATATTTTTCCCTGCAGGCTGCGCTGTCTCTGACCATTACCTCTGCGCCGAAATCGGTGAGCCGCGCGCTGACGATATCCTCGGGTGCTATCTCCTTATAGTCGGATTTGCTGCACTTTATTATCGAGTGGTTCTGCAGGATATCGTCCTTGTAGCCGCTCAGAAGTATCTTCCCCCTGTCGATAAAGGTAACGCTGTCTGCAACCTTTTCAAGGTCGGAAGTGATATGGGACGACATAAGTATGCTGTTGCTTTCGTCCTGCAAATATTCAAGGAAGATATCGAGTATCTCGTTTCGCACAACAGGGTCAAGACCCGTTGTAGCTTCGTCCATAACAAGAAGCTTTGCGCCGTGCGAAAGCGCAGCTGCGATCTGCAGCTTCATCTTCATTCCCTTTGAAAATTTTCCGAGCGGCTTTTTATACGGCAGCTCAAAGCGTTCAAGATAATTTCTGT
>CAMJES010000009.1 GCA_946404705.1 uncultured Ruminococcus sp.
CGCTATGGTTTAGGGAGTTTCGCTTCTGCGGAAGCGACAAGGGGGCTGCTCGCCCCCTTGTCCCCTCGCCACCCTTTGAAAAGCGTGGACGTAAACTTTCGTCCGCTTCGCGGTTTTAACTACAAATGTTGGCTTTGCAGCAATTACGCATTAAATCTACGCTGCCGATGTGACAAGCTCCTCCGCAATATCTGCGGTGATCGGTGCAACCGAATTATAGATATCATAAATATATAAAAGCGTTATGATTATAACCCACACCGATGTTATCAGCAACGGAAGCGCGCGTTTCTTATGGTAATCGGTATAAGGCGGAAGCTTCGGGCGGTTCTCGCTTCTGACATAAAGCCTAACGCCCCACAGTCCCAGCAATATTTCTGCCACCCAAACCACATAAAACGCCGGCTCGCTCAGTTCTTCTCCGATATAGCTCGCGATATCGCTTATGCACATCATTCCGTTTACTGCCGCATGGCATATTATCGCCGGAACAAGCGAATCCGTTTTTACCGTGATATATCCAAAATATATCCCCAGCGAAGTCGCCATAACAAACTGGTACGGATTTCCGTGCATAAGTCCGAACATCACGCCCGAAAATATTATCCCGAACCGTGCGCTGACCCTTGCCGTTTGTTTCAGCACTACTCCGCGGTAAAACAGTTCCTCCGCTATCGGTGCTGCTATAACGGATGAAATTATCTCTACAAACAAAGTTGCCGCGTCATTTTTCATCTCATAGTCAAACGATACAACTTCAAGTCCGCAATTCCACAGCACTGTATCCATTACATATTCAAGTCCGATACCGACTGCGTGAAATGCAAACGCCCCGAGAACACAGCACCCTATAAGCCGCGGCGACATATTCTTTGTGCTGAACATAGGCGTTATCTTAACATTATTCACCGCATTAAATGCCAAGAACATTATCACCGAAGCCAGCGCAGGCGCAAAATACATTGCTGCCGCGTCTGCCCATCCGACCATTGCAAAACCTGTTTCGGGGGCGGTTTCTTCAAGCATAAACGGCGAAAGAATTATTGACAATACAGCATATAACACATACATAAAAAAATACTGTATCACCATTGCGCCGCCGACCTTATTGTAAAGTTTGCGTATCTTTTTCCGTTCGGCGCGGCTCGGAGCGATCTCTTCGTCAGTCAAAACGTCCGTATCCGTCATTATTATAAGTACCTCATAACGGCAACGACTTTGCCGATGATCTCGCAGTTATCGACAATAATCGGATCCATTGTATCATTCTCGGGCTGGAGGCGGTAATGGCCGTTTTCCTTGTAAAATGTCTTGACGGTCGCTTCCTCACCGTTTACAAGCGCAGCCACGATCTCACCGTTATGCGCGGACGAGCATTTCTCTACAACTACGATATCTCCGTCAAGAATAGCTGCATTTATCATGCTTTCGCCGCGTACTTTAAGCGCAAAAAGCTCACCGCTGTAACTCTTTTCCTCGTGGAAATTGATGTATTCGGTGATATCCTGAACAGCCGTGATAGGCTGACCTGCAGTTATCGTTCCGACAAGAGGTATCTTCGAAGCGCATCTTCCTGCAAGCTTTATAGCTCTGTTGCAGCCGTCCACCTTTTCGAGGAAGCCTTCCGCAACAAGGCTGTTTACATAGCGCGCAGCGGTCGAAGTCGAACGGATATCAAGAGCAGCGCAGATCTCTCTTATCGACGGTGCAATGCCGTTTTCGACCCTCTCCTTGACGAATTCAAAAACTCTTTTCTCCTTATCGTTCATATTACTGCTCCTTTTTCTCTAATTTTTTCAATATAAGCCGCGCAAGCTTGTTGACATCGCCGCAGCCGAGCGTTACCACAAGGTCGCCCTCTTCTGCGTTTTCGGCAACATAGTCGGCGCAAAGCTCAAAATTTTTGTCATGTTCTTCCTCGTCAAACCATACAGCGCCGTCTATCTTTTCCGCAAGCGCGCTTGTGTGGATACCGTAGGTGTTTTTCTCGCGTGAACCCATTATCGACGTAAGCACGACCTTATCCGCAATCGAAAGTGCCTTTGCAAAGTCGTCGATAAGCATTGCCGTGCGTGAGAATGTGAACGGCTGATGCACCGCCCATACACGCTTGTAGCCAAGTCCCATTGCCGCTTTGAGTGTAACGGAAATTTCCGCAGGGTGATGACCGTAATCGTCCACAACGGTCACGCCGCCGACCTCGCCGTACTTCTCAAAACGCCGCTGAGAGCCGTAAAAATCGGAAAGTCCCGTCCTTACGTCCTCCGCAGTCGCTCCCTCGTATATCGAAGCCGCCGCAGCTGCAACAGCATTGAGAACGTTATGCTCTCCCGGAACGTGAATTGTTATCGTATCAAGCTTTTCGCCTTTGTGCATAAGGTCGAAGGCCGTTTCCAAGCCGCTTATGTGCCGAATATTTTCGGGGTAGTAATCGCAGCTGTTATCCTTGCCGAAGGTTATTATCTCGCAGCCGTTTTTAAGTCCTTGAACAGCCTTCATCGAGTTTTCATCGCTGCCGTTTACGATCACCGCACGGGAAGTCTGCTCCGCAAATTTACGGAACGACTTTATCACGTTTTCAAGACTGCCGAAATAGTCGAGATGATCTGCGTCAACGTTGAGAATAACGCTCACATCGGACGAAAGCTTCAAAAAATGATCCATAAATTCGCAGGCCTCGCAGACCATTATATCCGACTTGCCTGCAATTCCGCTTCCGTGTATAAGCGGCAGCTTTCCGCCGATAACAGCAGTAATGTCAATGCCTTTTTTCTTTAGTATCTGCGTTATCATCGAGCTTGTCGTGGTCTTGCCGTGCGTTCCGCTTACGCATACGGTGTTTCCAAACTGCGCAGTTATGATAGCAAGCAGATCACTTCGTTCAAGCACGGGAACTCCGCTTGCCTTAGCCGCAATAAGCTCGGGGTTGTCAGCCATTATCGCCGCCGTGTGAACGATAAGGTCGGCACCCTCGATATTCTCGGCGCGCTGTCCGAGAAAAACGGGAATTCCCATTGCTCTTACAGCCGCAAGAGTGTCTGTTTCATTGTTGTCCGAGCCGCTTAAATTGTAGCCCTTTGAATGAAGTATCTGCGCCAACGGATACATTCCCGAGCCGCCGATTCCGATAAAATGTATATGCTTCTTTCCGTCAAGGACGGATTTATCAAACTTTTCCAAAGCAAAACCTTCCTTTTTATTTAATGCGTAATTATTGCGGAATAACATTTTTGCGTAATTCTGCGAGTTTGCGCTGTTGCTTCACATCTTTTTTGAAACAGATTTATTTTTGCGAAGCAAGTTCGGTTAAACTGCCCGATAAATGGGAATTTGTTGTAATCTTGTAGGGGACGGGTCTCCCGTCCCGATTTAACCAAATTTGTGGCAAACGGGACGGGAAACCCGTCCCCTACAAAACATTGCAAATCAAACAACTTTCGATTTATAGAGCAGCCACAATAATTACGCATTACGCATTACGCATTGCGAATTACGAATTATTGTTGCTGCAGTTCGCAGCGTCTATCGCAACAACAAGCATCAGAACATCAATTTCATCCGCTTCATTGAATATGTCGATAACGTATGTATCAGACAAATGCAAAAGCTCCTTTGAAACAGTCGCCGCAACAAGACCGTTCGGCTGTCTGACTTGATAATTCCAGCCAAAAAAGTCGCCGTCAACGCTCCAGCCGTTATAGTCAATATCATATTTCGGAGTAAAAAGGCTAAATTTTTTCTTTATAGAGCCGCATCTTCTTCCGCCGATGTAAACGTCAAATTCCGCAAACAGACGCAGAAGTTTCTCATTTATATATCCGACCTCGCGGTCATATAAGTCAAAAATCCTTATTCTGTGACCGAGCGCGAAAAAATCCGCCTTTGCCGTGTATTTCGTATTCATATTTTCATCGTAAATATCATAACTGTCCGTCCAGCTGAAAATACGCTGCTTTATGATCAATCTCAAACAAACTCCCCCTTTGAATTTTATTTCAAAATTCCCCAAATATCACACAAAAAAATTTACAAATTATCAATCCAAATTCACATCTAAATCATTTACCATTCAGAAATAATTAACTATAATATGTTATATTATACTCATTGATATACACAAATAGGTTAATTATTGCTAAAAAGCCGCATTAACCGCCACTTTGTATAATTTTATCGGGATTTGAGCAGAATATAGAAAGATTTCTTCATACTCAGCCCAAATTCCAAGACGAATACCTGCTATAAAGGTATTATACAACATTAATAAGCTTGCCTACGGAAAACGGCACAGGCTTTAATCATCACAAAGGAGAATACCCATATGAACATCACAGACATTAAAATCAGAAAAATAATCCCCGAGGGCAGACTTCGTGCAATTATCTCCATCACAATTGACGATATGCTCGCTATCCACGACATCAAGGTAGTTCAGGGCGATGAACGTCTTTTCGTTGCAATGCCGAGCAGACGCGATGAAAACGGAATGTTCCGCGATATTGTACACCCGATCTCACCCGAAGCAAGAGGAAGCATCGAAGGTCAGATCCTTGACGCATACACACGCCACATCGAACTTATGCAGGCTGAACTTGAAGCTGAACAGTCAGGAACTATTCTCTGATAAACCGTCCTCAAAAAGCTGCTTGCAAAGTCTATGAACGCGGCCTCGGCGTGTTTGCCGCACGGAAAACGCCGAGCATTGCAGGGCATAAAAACTTGTTACCAACCGTCCTTATAAAAAGGACGGTTTTTTATTTTCATACAAATGCCGAAAATGCAAAGCAACGGCTTTACGGTTTCACGGCGCTGACGAAAGCGCTTCTTTTATATTCCAAGCTTTCTTGCGGCAAGAAGAAGCGCAGTCTGAGTCTTTCCGTCCTTTATCTCGCCGCTTATGACCATTTCAACAGCCTGCGAAAGCGGCATTTTTTCAACATCGAGGAACTCGTCTTCATCGAGCGACTGTTCGCCGAAGGAAAGTCCTGTCGCAAGATACATGTGTATCTTTTCGGTAAGATAAGCCACCGAAGGATACATTACACCGAGATATTCAAAGCTTTCACATTCTGCTCCGACTTCCTCTTTAAGCTCGCGCAGACCTGCGCTGCGGTGATCCTCGCCGACTTCGAGCTTTCCTGCAGGTATCTCGGTCAGAACCTCCTGAAAAGGATATCGGAACTGCTTTACAAGGTAGACTTCGCCCTTTTCATTGACCGGAACAACGCATACTCCGCCTGGGTGGATAACGAGTTCACGGGTAACGACCGAGCCGTTCTCCAGCTCTGCCTTATCCTTGCGTACTTTTATGATCTTGCCGTCAAAAATCGGCTCTGTATCAACTGTTTTTTCCTGCAAATGCATTTTAAAGCACTCCTTTTTACAGCAACAAATGTTCTTTTAAAAATTATAGCACATTTATTCGATTATTTCAAGGGGTTAGGGAAAATTTTTGCACTATTGTATAATAAAAAAAGCTGCGGCTTTTAATACTAAACACCAATAAAATAACAGGAAAAAATCTGCGCCGAAATCCAAATATAAAGTTGTTTTCAACAACTTGCTGTTTTCAACAGTTACAAGATTGTCGGCTTGATTTTTTCCAAATTTTAAATGGTGTTTAGTATAAGTCACAGCTTTTCTTAAACATTTGCGAACAGAGATTGAATATGAAGGGCAGGTCAGACGCTGCGCCCGATCTGCTCACTTTGATTCAGTTAATATGCAGCTGCTCTTTAAGAGCGGACTGGAGAACAGCAGAGAAGTTTATATTCGCTTGCTCTGCCTTTTCGTTCAACCAAGAGGGAATAGTGCAGTTTTTCTTAACAGATCTGTTATCGAGCATACGGCGGTAAGCATCGGGGTCAGCATCGACAAGCGTTTTTATTTCATTCGCTTCACAATGCAATGTGGCAAGATCTGACGGTTCGGGTAATGTCCACTTTTTATCCTCGTATGTCACTCCCAAGAGGTTAATCGCATCTCGTGCCATTTCTATGGCTTCGGGAATGGTTTCCCCGAATGTGTTATTATCAAAATCGGGTATAGTTACAAGGTATCCGCTTCCGTCCTCGCATTTGGTGAGTATTACAGGGTAACATATTTTCATATATAACACTCCTTTGTATAAATAAAAGCTTTCGGGGAGCTTTGCGCTCCCTTTTTCTATTTCAAGTTTCTGCGTTTGATTATTGCTTTCGCAAGGTTTTCGTTTATTTCCGTGTGCCGCGGTATCATTTCGGTTTCGTTTCCTTTTACATAAACGTCGTGATTTCCGCCGTTTCTGTCAAACTTCCAACCTTTATTTTCAAGCAGCTTTATCAAATCCCTGCGTTTCAAGTGTTTTCCACCTTCCTCTGTATATTATTATGCGCCCTTTATACGCATTTGTCAATACATCAGAGAGAAAAAGGTGTATAATACTATATGCGTATATTGTACGCATTATACAAAATAAGCAGGTCAAATCTGAAATAAATACAATGCGGATATGCCCACAAAAGAGCATATCCGCTTTTTATTTCTCTTTACTTATCATATTTTGCCCTATGTTGATACGGCTTGCAATGCACTTCTTGAACATAGGCAATTTAAGGGCAAAATTCAAGCCGCCTGCATCACCTGCAAACGGCTTCCCTTCATGGTGCATCTGACGGGATTCGAACCCACGGCCTTCAGAGTCGGAGTCTGACGCTCTATCCAGCTGAGCTACAGATGCATATGCTCCCGTTTTGCCGCGAGAGCATTATATTATATGCAATTTAATTGGAAATATTAAGCTTTCTTCCCTTGCTTACATTGGCGGAATTTGATGAAGAGCAGTAGTCTGCGACCTGCTTGCTTTTTGCCGCTTCGTCAAGCTTTGCTTTTATCTCGTTGCGTTTGCGTTCAAGCCGTTCATAAGCCTTCTTGTCGTTGCGGTTTATCTCCTCGCGAAGTTCCTGAACGCGCTTGATCTTATCCTGAAGCTGGAGCATCTCGCCGTTAAGGTCTTCGATCTCTTCAAAACGCATAAGCGCATTGATTTTATCCATTCGCTCGATCGACTGCTCGCTGACATACTGCTTGACTGCAACGGAGATCCCGTCCATGTTGGTGAGTATCTGCTGACGCTCCTCAATAAGATCGCCCACTCCGTCAATGCTGTCCTCGGTAATGATTCGGGAAGTGATTTCGTTATAGTGTTCAAGCTGATGAATTTTGTCGTCCATCAGTTCAATAATGGTTCTGTTCAAACGAACGCCCCCTTAGGATCACATTTTTTTGCTTGCCTCGTCAAAAGCGTCGCGCAGTTCCTGAAAAAACGGTATCAGAGATTCAAGTATCTCTTTATCCTTCTTCATATTCGCCTGAATTATCTGTTCGCGGAAATACTGATACAGCGAAGCAAGATTATCGGTGATCTCGTAATTCTCCTTTAAGCTTGAATCGAGTGCGTCAACGATATCGCCGACTCTTGTAATGGAATTATGAGCCTTGGGGATATCCTTGTCTTCGATATAGATTATTGCCTTTTTAAGCTCTGTTATAGCCTTGTCATAAAGTGCAATAAGAAGCTGAGCCGGAGTCATCGTCGTTACAACGTTGTTCATATATTTCTGATATGGATTAGGTACCATAACCAACACCACCCGTTAATCTTTATAATATTACATATCAGAGCTGAAAATAGAGGACTGGCTCTGCATATTTGCCATATATGTCTCAAGTGCTGTAAACTGGCTCCAGTAACGTTCCATTTCATTTTCATATTTTGTCTGGAGGCTGTCGATAAGCTTCTGCATATTGTTTATCTGGTCAAAAAGAGCGTTTTTCTTCTCGGTAGTCGTGTTTTCAATTCCTGCAACGGAAGAAAGATATCCGACCTTTTTATCCTTTGTGGAGATAGCTCTGTCGATCTCGTTGTTAAGCGAAGTAGCAAGTCCCTTATCGGCATCAACAAAGAAGCTTGTAACCTTGTCACCGTAGTTCTTTATTGCAGCCTCAAGCTTACTTTCATCGACAACAAGCTTTCCGTTGCTCTTCCAGTCGGTAGCAAGCGTTACGCCCATATCATAGATAGTAAAGCCGTCGACCTTTGTCGAGGTAAGCGCACCTCTTATGCTTGAAGCGAAAGAGGAAAGGTAGTTGTCCTGATAAAGAAGACCCTTCTTGGCTTCGTTATTCCACTTTTCGATCTCCTCGGGCTTCATCTTTTCTTCCTGCTCCTCGGTAAGAGGATCGTAGTAAGAGCCATTCTTCTTCGAACGCTTGGTCTGTATCTCACCGTAAACATCGTCAAGAAGCTTATTGTAAGCGTCAATGAACTTGATAACGGTATCCTTTATTGCAGAAGTGTCCTTTTCGGTCGTTACTGTTATCTCATCAACATCGTCAGCGGAGGAATCAAAGTCACCGAGCTTGCTGATGTTAATTGTTGTTCCGTCAAAGGTATAATCGTTGCTTGCACTTGTGTAGGTGGTGTAGTTTTCACCGTCCGTGCTGATAGTAACGGTACCGTTTTTGCCGTAAACGTCCTTCTTGGTGAGATCCTCGCTGCTGTTGAACAAGGAGTTAAGGAGATTTCCTCTGGTCTGTTCAATGTTTACCTTGCCGGCCGTACCGGTTTCCGTGGATTCGAGCTTAAAGCTCTGCGACATAGTGCTGAACGATGCCTTAACGCCGATATCAGCCTTGTTGATAGTGTTTATAACATCACCGATGGTATTGCTTTTCTCAAAAGTAAACTTCTTGCCGTTGATAGAAAACTCATACAATGCATTGTCATCGAGCTTGGTGTTGAACGCAGCATCGCCAAGCTTTGTTGTCGCAGACATTGTGCTTGAAGCAGTATTCGAAAGTCCGACAGCTTCGCTGTTATACTGAATGCTGAAGGTATGTCTGATACCGTCGTCTGCGTTGTTGAACACAAGCTCTGTTGTACCATCCTTAAATTCAAAGCCCTGATCATCGCTCTTTATATCCTTGAAGGTATTGTTTACCGCGTCAAGGAAGTTAGCTTTTGCGGTATCGGAATCGGTGCTTCCCGTGAACTTAACATCTCTTGTCGTTCCGTTAAAGGTCATCTTGACCGTATATTCTTTTCCGATCTCATTCTTGCTGAAATCAAGAGCGATCTGGTCGGTGGATATCGAACCTGTCGACTTGACCTGAGCAGCAGAAGCGGAGGTCGCAGCGCTGATATAATATGTAGCCGGAACTGCGGAAGAATTAGCTGAGGCTGTGAGCTTGTCATTCGAGGATTCAGCCTTGTATTTGTTCATTATGGAATTTGCCTTGATAGAGGTATCGCTGCCCCAGTCAAGGAAATTCTTCTGAAAATCAGATATCTTGCTGATGCTGGAGCGGTAAGCCTCCTGCTTCCATTGAAGCGTCTGAAGCTTCTGCTTCTTTGCGTTAAGTCTGTTCTTGGTGTTGGCAGCCATTGCCTTAACAAGATTTTCAGTATCAAGACCGGACATAAGACCGGACATTCTGTTATTGCTCCAAAGACTTGAAGTCGATGATGTTGATGATGTGCTGCTTGCCATGATCTTTCATCCTTTCACTTAGTATTTTTGTCAAGCAATGCTGCAAGAATGTCGATAGACGGCTTGTTTATTGCAGCCTGCATATTAAATCTTTCGGTATCATAAAGCTCGCTTCGCGCGATCTTCACGCTGTCGGGAGCGTCAACGCCTATTTTGATACGATCTTTGGAGATCTCAACTATCGTGACCTTGATATTGTCGCCGATAATAATGCTCTCGTCCTTTTTTCTTGAAACAACCAGCATTTAAGATTCCCCCTTTTTAAATGCAGGGAACTTAAGCGGATAATTCTCTGCCGCAATGACCTGAACGCCCTTTTTGGCAGCGGAATTTATCACGATCGGGCTTTTTAGATTTATAGTCGTGTTGATATATTCATCGGGAACGACCGCCATACAAAGATAATCAAGCTCCGCACCGTCAGCCGCAAGAGTTTTCTTAGCTTGTGCATCAAGCTCAACGGAATAATCGGGAACAAATTCCTTCGGGTCAAAAACTATAAAGCAGAGGTTCTGATTGTCGATGCTCTGCAGCCACATCGGGTATTTATCCTCTCCGCAGGGAGAGAGAAGCACAAAACGGCGGTTTTCTTCAAAGGCGTAAACTCCGTTCGGAAAGTCGATGATGACCTCCTCGGAAATTTCCTCCTCGCCGAAATCTCTTGTTTTAAGTATCATATAAAAATCCTCTTTTAAGCAATAACGCACAAAATCTGTGCCTTATGCAATAACGTCAACCTCACCCTTGTAGTTGGGATCGGCGCTTCTGGGGAAATACAGCGGATCTCCGAGATATTCTATCTCAAGATCGGGCATCTGGCTGACGATAAACTCAATACTTCCGGGGATAAACTCAAATCCGTTTTTAAGATCCGCGATAGAACCGATATCCGAACTGCTTTCGGAGTCGATCATGCTGTAATTAATGCTCAATGTGCCGTCATTGTAGCTTATGCTGCTTTCCTTAGACTTGGGAAGCCTGCTTAATATAGCGTCAATGCTCTGCGAAGTGCCGCGTGAAACGGGCGTGTTCACAGCCTCGGCAGCACCCGAAGCATTTTCCGAACCGCTTATCTTTGCAACAGCGTCATATGTGAGCGTAAGCGCGCTCTGCTGTACGGGTGACGGAACATAACTGTCGAGCTTAGGCGTAGAAATATCCACCTTGTAAGGCTGTGCAGCTACTCTTACACCGTCCGAACCTTTTGATATCTTTACAGATGGCGCCAGCGGATCTTCCTCTCGCGGCTTAAGCTGCGCGTTGGTCACATTGACCTCGATCTTTATTGGAATATGTTTAATACTGAGAAGCTGCTCCATAAATCATCCCTGCTTTCCATTAATCATGCGTTTTGTCAAATAAAATCAAAAATGCTCTTAGGAAGAATATTGGCGCTGAGCTGAAGCAGCGCATTGTATGCAGCTTCAGTAGCCTCCATATTGGTGATCTCCTCATTCATATCGCAGCCTTCAACGTCATTCTGACGCTCCTGAAGGCTCATCTTGTATTCTTCATCCTTTTCAAGATAGAACTCTGTACTCTTCTGATTTGCGCCGAGCGTTGTTATCTCGGTAAGGATACCTGTGTTTGCGGTATCGAGCAGATCTATCGTAGCATTTGCACGGGAAACATCGCCTGCTCTGAGCGCGTCCGCAGCGTCATAGATAAGCTGAACGAAGTTTTTGCTGAACTGCATATCAAAGCTCGGCTTAGAGAATGGGTCTTCATCGTTAAAGCTTGAATTTACTGCATTCTCAATAGTCGTAAATCCTGTACCGGTGATCTTTGCGCCGTTCATGCTGACATCTACGGCAGTTCCGACCTGAACCTCACCCTGAGCATTGTATTTTATGCCGATTCCGATATCAACATATATCGGCTTGCAGCCGCCGACCTCGTTTGCCTCAACATTGAAGTATTTATAATCGGCAGGTCTTGAATAAACAATGTTTCCTGCGCCGTCATCTTCAGCCTTGTAGTATTGGAAGTTCGGGTCATTGTTTGCTTTTGCGGCGTTGTAGTCAGCCTCGGTGATAATTTCGTATGTACCCGGTTCCTTTATGATAGAACCGTCACCGTTGGAGTTGATGTAATCATCCTCGGTCGCAGGTTCCTTTGTGTAGTAGCGGAAACCTACTTCGTAATATTTTGTGACTGTTTCGGTCTTGTAGTATTTTCCATTCTCGGTGCTGTATGCAGGATCGCCGGCAACATAATCCGCTTCATCGATCTCCGATGTTACCAGATGCGACTCCTTCTTTACAGCCTCGGGGTCAGCGGCATTTCCGCCTGTTCCGTTAAGAATATCGTTGTACTCGGCTTCGGTGATCTCCTTGTCATAACCCTCGTCATAAGCAATTCTCATAACGGAATCGGTATCTCCGGCATTAAAGGCGGTATAAAACTCTGCCTTTGTTATTCTTTCCTTGTAATGCGTACCGTCAGCGCTTATATCCTCTATCGGAACTCCGTTGTAAGTAACTATCTTATGTCCCGTAACGGGGTCAAGTGCGTTTGTCACACCGTCTGCTTCTTTAAGCAAACCGAAAGCAGGAGATGAATTGTTAGTTCCTCCGAAGAGATTTCGCTCTGCATAATCGGCGTTGAGCGTTCTGAGCGCACCGTCGGCGTACTCGTCAAGCTCGTGGGCAATAATATCGAGCTGATCCTGACTGTAAGTACCGTTGCAAGCCTGATCGAGCTTGGTCGAAACATCAATATATACCTTATTTGCAAGAGTATAAAGGTTTTCTTCTGCAGCTTTGTAAAGTCCCTGAGTGAACTTGAGGTTGGAATCATACATATCAAGATCCTGCAGATTCTTGCGGACTGTCATTGCCTTGCTGGCATTGATAGCGTTTTCGGACGCTCTGAAATAGTCCATCTGCGACCATATCTTCTGCATACTCTTATTGTAGTTGGAAAGAACTCTGTTGTTGTTTTTAAGATATTTTCTGTCTGTGAAGCTCTGAGTAATCCTCATTTTAAATCAACCTCCGGTTATCTGCCGACAACGCCCATGCCGTTAATTATCTTATCCAGCGCTTCGTCGAGCGTTGTTACCATTCTTGCAATAGCATTGTACCACTTCTGATAGTTCATCATGTTGATGCCCTCTTCGTTAATGGAAACGCCCATTATCTCATCTCTTGCATCCTGAACGGATTCGAGCATGATATCCGTTGTTCCGAGTATCTTTTCATTGCCTTCGATCTGTGTTCCGAGGGTGTCGGAAATATGTGCAACGAACTTTTCAAGAGTCATTTTGAGCGGATCTTTAAGTCCCGTTTCATCGTTGACATATTCAAGCGATGTGTTTTCAAATATCGCAAGGCACTTGTGGATAAAGTCGTTGTTAAGCTCATCCATTTCGTCTTCCTTGCCGTTTACGAACTGTTCCGGCTGTGCAAGAAGGCTCGGAAGTTCTCTCCACATATCCGTGACATTCAAGTTAGCCGCAGCTGTGCGGAAGCTCTTGCTTCCATCATCGCCTTCGTATGTGAAAAGTTCAAGAGTACGACCGTTGGCGTCCTTAAAATCCTTATATATATCGTTGAACGACTTCACAAGCGTTGTAGAGAACGCATTGAGCATATCACGGTAGTATTCGATGCCCTGAAAATCATTTGCGTATCCCGACTGCCAAACAACATCTTCATTTATCTTTTTAAGCGCCTCTCCAAGCTTGCTGCCCTCGGGATAATCGGCAGGATCGGAGGAAAGGTCTGTTCCGTTCGCCTGAACCTCAGCCTTTATCGCATCTGCATCACCGATAGCAGTCCAGTCCGTATCGGATTTTGTTCCGGAAATAGCGAATGAAAGCTCTCCGGGAGCAGGGGAGTCGTTTTTGAGTGCGATCTGTGCATATCCGGTTGCATTTGCAACGGTTTTTCCGCAGAACTTCACCGTGTTGGCGGTATCGTCATATTCGACCTCGCCGTAAGCTTTGAGAGCTTCAAGAGCCTCGGTGAGCTTATCCTGATTTGTCGTATCGCCTGCGGCTATCTCGCTGTTGTATGTTCCGATCTCCTTCAAAAGGCTGTTTATCTCATCGGGATAATTCTTGATCCTTGCATTGAACTCGCTCATATCGGGGCCGCTGAAAACGCCCTCGCCGTTATAAACATCAAGATAACCTCTGAGCGCGCCGCCCTGAAGCTTATCCTTACCTGTTATATCAACAACTTCGTTGGTTTTCTGAACATACTCTCTGTTCGTCATTCCCTTGTCGGTAGCAAGCTTTTTCCAGAGGTCTGCGTTCATAAGTCCGTCATAGCGGTCTTCGTCCTTGATATAGTTACCTGCGCTTGTTATCTTAAAGCCCATATAGAGCGGATCGGGATCTTCTATCGTCATCGACATCTGAGCGTATGTATCGTTATGAACAACGACCTGACCTGCAAAAAAGACCTTGTATGAACCGATAGCCTGCTCCTCGACCTTAACATCACCGAACGAGGAAAGCTCGTCAATGAGCAGATTCATCTGATCCTTGAGTTCAAGCGGGCCGTAATCATTATCTACCTGGTAGCTGTTTGCGGTCATTTCCATATAGTTCATCTGGATATAGCTGTTTGTTATCTGCTTGTTGAGGTTAGCCATGCTCTCCAGTATTGCATTCACACGGTCAACGGAGATGTTTGCGTCACTCTTTGTCTGAACAGAAATATCGTCAAGCCGCGAATTCATATAGCGGATCTGCTGAACGACCGATTCGGCTTCGCGGAAGGCAACGTTTGCAAGTTCCTTGCGGTTCGCTTCATCGGTAGCATAGCTCTGGAGAGCTTCCTTGAACTTTGCAAGGTTAGCGGCGAAGCCGTATTCCTTTGACTCGATGTTATCGAGAGCCGTTTCAACGTCCTTCATTACAACGTCCTTGACGTTGTAGTTATTGTCAAGGGTTGTGTAGTTTCTGACCTTTTCATCAATGAGCGCATCTCTGTACTGACCTACGCCGACGTTGTCAACGCCCTGACCTGCCAAACCTACGCTTGTATTATAAAAAAGGTTGTAGCCTGTATTTGCAACCGAGCAAACGTCCAATCTCTGGCGCGAATAGCCCTGAGTTTTAACGTTGCTGATGTTGTTTCCCGTTATATCGAGAGCCTTCTGTGCAGAATTGAGAGCTTCTCTCTGCACATAAAGCCCCATAAAGCTTGAAGCCATTGTTATGTCCTCCTTAAACTTTGTTCATTATCGCCGCGCGTGTTGCGTGTTCGGTCTTAACTCCGCCCCTGCCGTCATAGGTATCCAGCTCGGCGGTTCTTCTTTCAACTCTTTTGAGCCTGCCCGTAATTATAACGTTTGCAAGGTCGTTAAGCTCCTTTATCTTCAAAACGCAGGCGGAAAGCTCTTCGTACTGACCCTCCAGCCTCTTTTTGCAGGATATCGGCGCTTTCTCTATGATTTCCTTAAAGGTAAGGTCTTTATCCTCACCGAGAATTTCGATGCGCTTTTTTTCCATTGAATTTGATTTCATAATAAGCGCCTGCTCTCTGGAAAGGCTTCGGCTCAGTTCTTCGATCTTATCATTGTTTATCATATCAAGCTTGCTGTATTCAAAGTCGAGCAACTCCTTGTAATGTGCGATATATTCATTAAAAAAGCGGACAAGTTTAAAATAATCTGCAGCCAAAACGGTTCACCCTTTCCAAGACAGTCGGTTTACGGGATATTATCCCTCAAAGATAGAAGCGGCAACGCTTTCGGGGGAGATATTGTAGCTTCCGTCAGCGATCCTGCTCTTGAGCGAAGCGATCCTGTCAGCGGATGCGTCACTTTCGGCAAATTTCTTTGCAGCAGCCTTTGCAGGCTCGATGCTTGCTCTTGCGCCCGAGGACATTTCGAACGTATCGACTCTCTTAGCGGAAGACGCCGAGATCTTTTTTCCGTCCTTTACGCTTGACTTATAGCTGTTTTCCATCTTTCTGTATACGCCCATTGCGGAACCGAGTTTGTTAATTTCCATAAAACAGCCTCCAATCATAATTTTTCAGCGCTTTTTACAGCGCAATTTATCTCTATTATTTCTTTCGGCAGAAACTTGAAAAACTTTAGCGCTTTTTTACGGATTTAAAATAAATTTCACAATTTTTTCTGTGTTTCGGGCGAAGTCCTGTCTAAAAACCGCCGCAGTAGTGAAATAATTGTTAAGTATATACAAAAAATTGTCTAAAAAAGAGTGTAAATTCTGCAATATTTTTGTTCAGAGAGCGCGCATTTGCGGCTTTCTTTTTTTATATACTGCATAATACTTAAAACCGCAGCTTTTGAGTATCTCACCGCACTCGGGGAACCTGTCGCCGAGCGTTTCGGGGGAATGCGCGTCCGAGCCGAGTGTTACAAGCTCTCCGCCGAGTTCGCGGAAACGTTTCAGTATATCCGTACACGGATTAGGCTCGTCCATACCCCTTGAAAAAGCGCCGCTGTTGCATTCGAGCGCCTTTCCGTCTGTTACAAGCTGCCGCAGGATCTCGTCAATATAGTCTGCATATTCGGCGTAGGAATATGTAAGTCCGTGCTGTTTGCCGTAACGTACAATATAATCAAGGTGTCCGAGGCTGTCATAGCATTTTATCCGTTTGATGCGTTCGAGCGTTACCTTGAAAAAGCGCTCGTAGGAATCTGAGCCGTTGCTTTCAAAAAACACGGGAAAATACGGGTCTATGCCGTCAATAACGTGGTTTGAACCTATGATAAAATCAAGATAGCTGTATTTTTCCGTCAGCTTGTCAAGATAGTCCGCGATATGCAGCTGAAGTCCAAGCTCCACGCCTGTCGAAATATCGATCACCCTACTGTATTTATCTTTCAGCCGCTGCATTTCGGGAATATATGCGTCAAAATCAAGGTTGAAGTCCACATCCGACTTCATATCGTAATCGTGATGGTCGGTAAAGCACATCTCACTCATTCCGAGCGAAAGTGCGCGTTCTATCTGCTTTTCGGGAGGGGTGTCGCTGTCGCCCGAAAAGCTTGTATGAAGATGCTGGTCGGCATAATATTTTTCCATAACATTCACCTCATGGATAATTTTACTGTATTATAACACATTGCCAAGTTTTTTGCAAACAAAACTTGCAATTGCATATATAATATGGTATAATTGACCTAAATAAGAATTGACCAACGGTCAGGAAAAAGGAGAATACCGTTTTATGAGCAAAGTAAAGATTATGACCGACTCTGCAAGTGATATTTCCCTCGAACAGGCTGCAAAATATGATATTGCACTTGTGAATTTTTGGATAATCGTAGGCGAGCGCAGCCTTCGCGAACACGTTGAATATTCGACCAAGGAATTCTACAAGCTTATGGACGAGTGTGAAGATATGCCGCATACCTCACAGATCCGCGTTGAGGATTATATCGGAGAATATGAAAAGCAGTACAACGATGGCGTTACCGACCTTATCAACGTTGTCATCGCATCTATCGGCTCGAATTCGTTCAACAACGCAAATGCCGCAAGGGATAAATTCTATGAGCTTCACCCCGAAGCAAAGGAAAAAATGAACATCACCGTTATGGACAGCAAAGCTTACACCGGAGCTTATGGTCTGCCCGTTATGCAGGCGGCAAAGAAGATACAGAAGGGCGCTTCCGCCGATGAGATAATCGCATACCTCACCGACTGGTTTGACAGCGGCATAATAATCTGCACAGCATATACCTTAAAATATGCCAAGAAATCGGGCAGAGTCGGCTGTGCGACAGCTTTCGTAGGCGAGATGCTCGGACTTAAGCCTATTATCACCTTCACCGACGCTGTTTCCGAAACCGTTGCAAAGATCAGAGGAGAAAAAGCGGTTCTCCCGAAAATGGTGGAATACGCGGTCGAACACATGGTTCCCGAAACTGCTTATGCAGTCCTTGACGGCAGCCGCCCCGAGCTTACCGAAGAGCTTATAAAGCTTATGAAAAAAGCTGTCGGCTATGGCCCGGAGGAAATATGCGAAGTCGGCGCGACGATCTCCTGCCACCTCGGACACGAAGTTTCCGGCATTATCATAAAATGTCCGAACAGAAAGGCATAAGATAAGCTTATGCTTTTTTAGTCATAATTGCACTTGACAATTGAATAAGATCGGATGTATAATAATGCTTATCCGGAGGTGAATACAATGGATACAAATGAGATCTTATTACAGCTGCTTGAAGGGCAGAAACAGATGAACGAGCGTCTGGACGGCATGGATAAACGTTTGGACAAAATTGAAACCCGTTTGGACAATCTGGAAGAAAACGAGAAGGTCACAAGATTTGCCGTTAATCATATCGGTGAAAAACTTGAGGATCTTATTGAGGTGCTTAACGCTACAAACGTTGTAAGCTTTAAATATTGATCAATATAACGGCGCAATTGACTTTGCGCCGATTTTTCATTCATAAAATCCGTTCCAAATGAATATAGATGTAAAAAATGCCATAAAGCGTTTGATTTGAAAGGAAAGATGAATATGAATGACGTAAACGAAAAAGCGCACAGCATTATTGCGGAAAACCGCAGAAAGCTTTCGATATCGGGAGTTACCGACATTGACAGCTTTGATGAAAACACAGTCCTGCTTTACACGACAATGGGAGAGCTTACGATAAAAGGCAGCGACCTCCATGTCAACGACCTCTCGGTAACGAACGGTGAAATGAACATCGAGGGCGAGATCGACGCGGTCATCTACGGCGACAAGGATCTGCGCTCGCCGCTCTCGTTCATCGGCAGGCTTTTCAGATAGAAGGTGAACCTTTGAGCCTTGAAACCTTTTTCTCCGTTTCCGAACAATGCTCCCTGTTCCTGCTTTCGGTAATACTCGGAATGGGGATAGGCGTTTTTTATGATGTTTTCCGAACGCTGAGGATAGTTTTTCCCCCTGCAGCAAAGAAAAACGCCGTTTTTGTCGAGGATATCGTTTTTATGGTAGTTTCGGGCGCGGCGGTCTTTCTTTATGCGGCGGTGCTTTGCCGCGGTCAGGTTCGTTTTTTCTGCGTGGTCGGAACTCTGCTCGGGTTTGCGCTTTATATCGCAACAGTCGGCAGTATTATTGTGGGTATCTTCCGCTCTGCCGCAGGATTTTTCGCAAGGCTGCTGCCTAAAAACAGGAGATAATAATTACAAATCGTATATTCCCGACTAAATGCACTTACTGTAAAATAGGCTAATAGATTTTATCTAAATTTATTTAACAAATTTGTGCATACCTATGAAAATATTAAAAAGCTTAAAAAAAGCCTTGAAAAATTTACCTTCGTTGTAGTATAATGTTATTATCTAAAATTGGCTAATACTAATTCCGAATCAACCGTAAGACTAAATCCTCGAATATAATAATCCAATTCTGCGTCAAGCTCCCGTGCAATGTTAAGATCGGAAGAGCGTCGTGTAGGGAAAGAGTGTAGATCTCGGTGGTCGC
>CAMJES010000010.1 GCA_946404705.1 uncultured Ruminococcus sp.
TACGTCTAAAGGTAAAATATACTCACTTCGTTCGCATATTTTACCTTTAGAGGAGGGGTGTTTTAGGAAAATAGAATAAGCGCAATTCACAAATCGGTTTAGCAAGTGTTTGTTTGACAAAACTTGTTCTCTTTTCCGTTTTGGATGTGAATTGCGCTTTTTAAGCTTTTCTTTTTTGTGCTGTTTATGCTGTGCCTTTCGCTATGGTTTAGGGAATTTCGCTTCTGCGGAAGCGACAAGGGGGCTGCTCGCCCCCTTGACCCCTGCAAGCCTTTGAATAAGGCTAAATTCTTGCAGAATTAGCGAAACTTTTTGTCCGCTTCGCGGTTTTAACAGCAAGCGTTGGCGCTGCAATAATTCCGAATTCCGAATTCCGCATTCCGAATTAAATAATTCCGCGTTATTTAACCTCAACGTTCTTGTAGTACCAATTGATTCCGCCCTTGATGGTTGCGTCGTCAAGTGTTGAGCCTTCTTCGCCGACTGTTGTGCCTTCGTTTGTTTCAAGCACGCCGTCAAATACGTTGAAGCCTTCGTTGAGGATCTTGTTTCTTGCTTCGTCAACTTTGGTCTGCATCTCTTCTGTGCAGAGTGCGGAGTTAAGGTCGGAAATGTCAAGGAGTCCGTCTGTCATTCCGCCAAAGTAGTTCTCACAGCCCCAAGTTCCGTCAATTACCTGCTGAACAGCCTGAGTATAATATGCTCCCCAATGCCATACAACGGATGTGAGTGTTGCGCCGGGGGCGTCTTTGATCATGTCGCTGTTGTAGCCGATGCCCCAAACGCCTGCGCTCTCAGCTTCGAGCTGAGGGTTCGGAGTGTCGCAATGCTGTGCGATAACGTCGCAGCCTTCTGCGATAAGTGCTTTTGCTGCGTTGGTTTCTTCCGTGGGAGAATACCAGCTGTTTGTTACTTTTACATATACCTTTGCATCTGGGTTAACGGAAGCAACGCCGATTGCAAATGCGTCGATACCGCCTGTAACCTCGGAGTTCTCGCTGCCCATTGCTGCAACATAGCCGATAAGGTTGGACTCGGTCTTCATACCTGCAACGATACCCGAAAGGTATCTTGCCTGATAAATTCTGCCGAAGTAGTTGTTCATATTTTTGCCGTTGTTCTTATAGCCTGTGCCGTGGGAGAATACAACGTTGGGGAACTCTTCTGCGAGTGCTTCCATTGTGTCCATATATCCCCAGCTTGTGCCGAAGATGATGTTGCAGCCTGCTTCGATGCATTCTCTGATAGCTGTTTCGGTAGCTGTGGGGTCGCCGTCGCTTACGTTGTTCTTTCTGATAATCTGGCTGTCGGAAAGTCCGAGTGCTGCCTGCATATCCTGAATTCCGACATCGTGTGTATAGGAATAACCCGAGCCGTCGGCAGGGTTGCCGATATGGATAACGCCGACCTTGATATCTTCTTTTGCATACTGTAATGCACTTTCGCCCGAATTTTCAGCGGTATTTCCGCTGTCGGCTGTGTTTGAAGAACAGCCGGTAAGCATAAGAACTGCTGCTGCGGAGATCGCTGCGATGATTTTTTTCAGTTTCATAATACACCTTCCATTTTCTTTCATTTGTTTTGGCTTTTATCATAATCTTTCCCGATTTCTGCGGACTTTATGCCATTCAGAAATCACTTTAATTATTATAAACTAAACTTCCTTATGTTTCAATAAACAAGATGACAAATTTTTTATGTTTTGATGCGAATTAAACGGTAGTTTTCAACAGTTTCTGCAATTTTATAAAAAATAATTGAAATTTTCATAATAATATGGTAAAATAGGTCTGTATTATGCAATATTGTGGCATCGGCAGTCTGCAGATGCTTTTCGGCCGCTTTTTTGACGAGAAAGGAACGGACAAGCTATGAATATTTTCTATCTTCTTCACCCCAAAAATACAGTTGAATTCCTTTATGATGATGATACCGTTGAAAAGGGCTACAACTGCCTGAGAAACAGCAGCTACACCGCTATACCCGTCATTGACCGCGAGGGGGTATATGTCGGAACGATAAGTGAGGGAGATTTCCTGAGAGCGATAATGGACGATCATCTTTTTTCGCCCGAGGAACGCAGCGATTATATTATTGCCGACTTTATAAGAAAAGGCTGGAATCCGCCTATACGAGTGACTGCGCCGATGAACGAGCTGCTTCTGCAGGTCATGGATCAGAACTTCCTGCCCGTGGTCGATGACAGGGGATGCTTTGCAGGGATTATTACAAGGCGTGATATTATAAAATATTTTTACGATGAATATATAAAAGTGCAGGAAAAGGCAGGCGCTTCATGGAGCTGAGGCTTAAGGAGCTAAGGCGCGGCCACCGCTACACGCAGCAGCAGATCGCTGATTTTCTTTATGTAAGCCAGTCGATATATTCAAGGTATGAGCGCGGAACTATTGAGATACCGATATCCCATGCCGCAAAGCTCGCGGTGCTGTATAATGTCAGCGTTGACTATCTGTGCGGCCTTACCGATGTTCCCGAGCCTTACCCCATAAAAAACAGGCTGAGGGTTTTTTATCCACGAAAATGACGACCTCGGGTTATTGACGGCGGCGTATTTTTATGGCATAATTATTTATGATATAAATTTATGATATAAGCGGAAACTTCCGCAAAAAATCTGAATGGAGGAAATCAATATGAAAAGAGAGCTTCCGAAGCTCTACGAACCCGGAGAGGTTGAGGACAAGATCTACAAATACTGGATGGATAACGAATGCTTCAAGGCAAGCGTTGACCCAAAGAAGGAACCGTACACTATCGTTATCCCTCCCCCGAATATAACGGGACAGCTCCACATGGGCCATGCGCTCGATGAAACGCTGCAGGATATCCTTATCCGCTGGAAGCGTATGCGCGGCTACTCCGCACTTTGGCTCCCCGGCACCGACCACGCCGCTATTGCGACCGAGGCAAAGATCGTTGCGGCTATGGCTGAAGAGGGTCTTACCAAGGAACAGATCGGCAGAGATGCTTTCATGGAGAGAGCGTGGGCATGGAAAGAGAAGTTCGGCGGACGTATCGTTGAACAGCTCAAAAAGCTCGGCTGCTCCTGCGACTGGTCAAGAGAACGCTTCACAATGGACGAGGGCTGCAACAAAGCTGTCCGTGAGGTTTTCGTCAACCTTTACAACAAGGGACTTATCTACCGCGGTGAAAGAATAATCAACTGGTGTCCGCATTGTAAGACGTCCATTTCCGATGCGGAAGTTAACTATGAGGATCAGGCAGGCCATTTCTGGCACCTGCGCTATCCGCTTTCGGACGGCAGCGGATATATTGAGCTTGCAACAACTCGACCCGAAACGCTTTTGGGCGATACCGCAGTTGCAGTTCACCCCGAGGATGAGCGTTACAAGGATATGGTAGGCAAGACTGTTATCCTTCCTATCGTTCACCGTGAGATACCTATCGTTGCCGATGAATATGTTGAGATGGACTTCGGAACGGGCGTTGTAAAGATCACTCCTGCTCACGACCCGAACGACTTTGAAGTCGGACTTCGCCATAACCTGCCCGTTATAAATGTTCTTACCGAGGATGCAAAGATAACCGCAGATTATCCGAAATATGCAGGAATGGACAGATACGAAGCAAGAAAGGCTATCGTTGCCGATCTTGAAGCAGAGGGCGCACTTATCAAGGTGGAGGACTACAACCACAACGTTGGCGTTTGCTACCGCTGCGGAACTACCGTTGAGCCGAGAGTATCAACACAATGGTTTGTAAAGATGGAACCGCTTGCAAAGCCTGCTATCGACGCAGTTAAAACGGGCAAGACAAAGTTCGTCCCCGAACGCTTCGACAAGATATATTACCATTGGCTTGAAAACATCAAGGACTGGTGCATTTCCCGTCAGGTTTGGTGGGGACATCAGATACCTGCGTTCTACTGCGACGACTGCGGCGAAATGGTCGTAACAAAGGAAAACGGCGCAGTATGTCCGAAGTGCGGAAAGCCGATGCGTCAGGACGAAGATACTCTTGATACATGGTTCAGCTCCGCTCTCTGGCCGTTCTCTACACTCGGCTGGCCGGAGCAGACCGAAGACCTTAAATATTTCTATCCCACGAACACGCTCGTAACGGGTTATGATATCATTTTCTTCTGGGTAATAAGAATGATGTTCAGCGGTTTGGAACATACAGGAGAAGTTCCGTTCAACACGGTGCTTATCCACGGACTTGTAAGGGATTCGCAGGGCAGAAAGATGTCCAAGTCGCTCGGCAACGGCGTTGATCCGCTTGAAGAGATCGAAAAATACGGCGCAGACGCTCTCCGCTTTATGCTTGCAACGGGCAACGCTCCCGGAAACGATATGCGCTACATGGAGGACAAGGTCAAGGCCTCCCGTAACTTTGCAAACAAGCTTTGGAACGCTTCACGTTTCATTATGATGAACCTGCCCGATGACTTCAAGTCGGAGGGATTGCCCGAAAACCTCAATGTTGAGGACAAGTGGGTAGTAAGCAAGTTCAACACGCTTGCAAAGGAAGTTAATCAGAACCTTGAAAGCTTCGAGCTTGGCGTTGCAGTATCAAAGCTTTATGACTTTATCTGGGACGTTTACTGCGACTGGTATATTGAACTTACAAAGCCGAGAATTCAGGCAGGCGGCGAAACTGCCGAAACTGCTCAGCAGGTACTTGTATGGGTAATGAAGGGTATGCTCAAGCTTCTTCATCCGTTTATGCCGTTCATCACAGAAGAGATATGGCAGACTCTCTGCGAGGGTGAGGGTGCGATAATGCTCTCCGACTTCCCCGTTTATGACAGCAGCCTTGAATTTGCAGATGATGAAGCAAAGTTCGAGAAGATAATCACAGCGATAAAGGCAGTCAGAAACCGCAGAGCCGAGATGAACGTTCCGCCGTCCGTAAAGGCTGCGCTCCATATCGAAACCGCCGAAAAGGAAACCTTCGAGCAGGGCAGACTGTTCTTCGAGCGTCTTGCTTCCGCTTCGGAGATCGAGATATCCGACAAGGTAGATATGCCCGACGCTGTAACGGTAGTAACCGACAGCGCAAGAATATTCATTCCGCTTGACCAGCTCGTTGACAAGGAAAAGGAGCTTGCTCGCCTTGACAAGGAGAAGAAAGCCGTTCAGAAGGACATAGACTTCTCGCAGGGCAAGCTGAACAATCAGGGCTTCCTTGCAAAGGCGCCGCAGCAGCAGGTCGAAGCCGAAAAGGCAAAGCTTGCGAAAGCACTTGAAAAAATGGCTAAGATAGAGGAATCTATCAAGGCGTTCAGCAAATAATCATAAGATCCGCAGCGTAAATAGCAATTGTTTTCGCTGCGGATCTTTTGCAAAATATTGACATAAAAGGGGTATGAAACATGATAGAGATATCACACGAAATTCTTGAACAGGCGGTTGAAAGGGAAAAAGCGGATCAGCAAAAGTTAGAGAAACGTATGGCTTTATTTATGAAGTTTTTCTTTACATTATGTATGCTGGAGATACTTCCACTGATAATTTTTATATTCAGGCTTGGGCTAAAGGGCGCTGCTTGGGATTTACTCATAATTCTTTCGGATATCGTTATTCTATTTTTGGGGGTAACGTGTATTCCAAGCGCACATTTTGGAATCTTTTCATCTATAAAAATGCTTCGTTCATTTTCCGATACAAAATTCTATAAGGAAGTCAAAGCTTCCGATACAGAAAGGCAAATACAGCTTTGGGAAGAACGTTTTGAGAGCATAAAGGATGATATAACACGGATATACTCTGCCGAAAGTCTGATGTCGCTTTATATCAGTATGGATTTGTCTGAAAAAGCCGACAAGCTTTTTAAATGGGTGAAGGCGTTCAAGCCGTCAAACGCCCTTCAGAGAGATTCCGTAACGGGAATAATGCTGTCATATTATAATTATAAAGACGACAATGACAGTTATGTACGTCTGTTTGAAGAGAATTTGGACTTTTTTATACATCGTGAGTGGGAACATCCGAGGGTGCTTATGAAAATAGGCTTTCTTGCTCGATATGTAAGCTATCTTGAATGGAAAAAAGACTATGCAAAGGCTATCGAAGTCTACGGCTATTATGGTAAGCTGCTCAATATGGCTGCGGAAACCGATAGCAGCATTGCTGAAATGCTTGATTCCCACCAAAAATACAGCTCGATCTCTTATGCAAAGCTTTACTGTCAAATCGGTGACAAAGAAAAGGCTGCGGAATATTATAAAGAAGCAATGACAAAATATGATGATTCGGCTTTACCGTCTATAAAAAAATTCTATGCCGAAACAAAGCAATTGCTTGATGAAGCAGGAGTAAACTATTAATGCGCAATTCGTAATGCGTAATTATTTTGTTATGCAGCAATATCTGCGGTTACATAAACATAGCTGTTCAAAGTACATCTGAAGGCAAGAATCAAATGCAATTCACTTTGTTATGTTGGCGTTACAATAATTCCGAATTCCGCATTCCGAATTGAATAATTACGCATTACGAATTATTCATTCCCTCTTGCTTTTTTTCGGCAAATATTGTATAATCATAACAGTACGTTTTAATGAGGTGAATTGCTTGCATTTTGATGATATCCTGAACTGCGTCGGTATTATCGCAAAGTACCTTCTCCCGACGCTTAAAGTGTTTTTCTTTACGCTGCTTTTCTCCATTCCCCTCGGAATGGTCGTGGCGCTTATCAAAAAATGTCCGTTTAAGCCCGTTGCGTGGATAATCAATCTGTATATTCTGATCATGCGCGGAACGCCGCTTATGCTCCAGATAATCACTATCTATTACGCTATACCGATGCTGCAGAAGGCAGGACATCTGATGAGCGTGGATATTCGCAGCGATTCCTATCAGTTTACTGCGCTTATCGTTGCGTTTGCGCTTAATTATGCGGCGTATTTTGCCGAGATATTCAGAGGAGGTATCGAAGCGATACCGAAAGGTCAGCACGAGGCTTCCGCCGCTCTTGGTTTTACAAAGCTGCAGACCTTTTTTCGCATAATCCTGCCGCAGGTCGTAAAGCGCATAGTTCCTGCAGGCGCAAACGAGGTCATAACGCTTGTAAAGGATACTTCGCTTGCCTCTGTAATTGCTTACATAGAGATTTTCCGCAAGTCGCGAGAGCTTATGGTCACATACAGCAATCTTATACCGCTTTTCATTGCAGGTGTGTTCTACTTTGCTATGAACGCGATACTGACGGTCGTATTCTCCGCAATTGAGAAAAAGCTTGACTATTACAAATGATTTGGAGAATGATTTATGGCAATTCTTGAAGTAAAAAATCTTTCCAAGAGCTTTGACGATCTCGAAGTTCTTAAAGATATATCGTTCAACGTTGAAAAGGGCGAGGTAGTTGCGGTCATAGGCCCCTCGGGCAGCGGCAAGTCAACGATGCTGCGCTGCATAAATCAGCTTGAAAAGCTCGGCGGAGGAAACGTCACCGTCTGCGGACACAACCTTGTAACAGGCTATTCAAACGGCAAGCCTATATATGCATCAAGCGCAGAGCTGCGCGAGATCCGCTTAAAAATAGGACTGGTTTTCCAGAACTTCAATCTGTTTCCGCATTTTAACGTTCTTCGCAACATCACCGAAGCACCGCGGTGCGTTCTTAAACAGCCTAAAGAGGAGGCTGAAAAGACTGCAATGGAGCTGCTTCGGAAAATGGGACTTGAAAGCAAGGCTAAAGCATATCCGTGTGAGCTTTCGGGCGGTCAGCAGCAGCGTGTTTCCATCGCAAGGGCGCTGGCACTCAATCCGGAGGTGCTGTTCTTTGACGAGCCGACCTCCGCGCTTGACCCCGAGCTTACGGGAGAGATACTTAAAGTTATAAAGGAGCTTGCAAAGGACAAGATGACAATGGTCATCGTCACGCACGAAATGGCGTTTGCAAAAGAGGTTGCCGACCATGTTATTTTTATGGACGGCGGCGTTATAGTCGAGGAGGGAACTCCCGAAGAGGTTTTTGTCAACACTAAAAACGAGCGCACGAAGCAGTTCCTGCGCAGATATGATTCTATAAATAAGGAGAATTGATATGGTAAAGACAGGCAAATTTTTGGCGGTGCTGCTTTCTGCTGCATTAATGTTTTCGCTTTCCGCTTGTTCAAAGGACGCAGGCGAAAGTGAGGATAAGGGAGCAACTTCTGTGAGCGAATCCTCGGCTTCGGCAAGGGTGACTGTTGACGGAACTAAGTTCATGGTTGACGGAAAAGAGCTGTGGATAAACGGAACGAATACACCGTGGGAAAAGTGGAACGATTTTGACGGCAATATGGACGAGGAGTTCTGGGACAAGACCTTTGAACAGCTTGCAGCCGACAACATCAACTGCACAAGAATATGGATAAACTGCTCGGGTGAAAACATCATTCGGCTTAAAACTACGGGCGAGGTAAAGGAGATCGCCGAGGGACATTGGACAGACCTTGACAAGCTTTTTGCAATCGCAGAGAAGCATAAGGTCTATGTTATGCCAACGCTCCTTTCGTTCGACCATTTCAAGGGAACTGCAAAATTCAGCACAGGCGATAAATGGCGCAACCTTATTATGAGCAAGGAAATGACCGATAGCTTTGCCGAAAACTATGTCAAGACCTTCTGCGAGCGTTATGGTGACTGCGAGTATATTTTTGGCGTTGATATTATGAACGAGCCTGACTGGGTAAAGGAAAATGACGAGTGCGGCAAGGTAGGCTTTGAGTACCTTTCCTACTTCTTCGGTAAGTGTGCATCGGTCATTCATCAGAATTCCGATATGCTTGTAACGGTCGGAATGGGAATGATAAAGTATAATTCGGATAAGTATGACGGCAACTATGTTTCCGATGATTTCCTAAAGCAGATAACGGGATTGGACGACGCATATCTTGACTTTTACAGCCCACATTATTATTCTTGGATGCTGCAAAGTATGCCGCACCCGTTTGATAAAACTCCCGTTGATTTCGGATTGGATGGAACGAAGCCTGCCATTATCGGAGAAACTCCGAATGACGATGACGCACAGATGAAAATGACCGCCGCAGAGAAATATGAAAACTGTTATAATAATGGCTGGAATGGCGTTATGACATGGATGGATCCGCACGATGAGGGCAGCGGATATGAGTATTATAAGTATGAGCTTACTGCCGAAGCAGCAAATCATATGAACGAGATCGCTCCGGAGAAAGTACATCCGCTGGGATAAAGAAAATGCTGCGAAAACCGCGAAGCGGACGAAAAGTTTCGCTAATTCTGCAAGAATTTAGCCTTATTCAAAGGCTTGCAGGGGTCAAGGGGGCAGCGCCACCTTGTCGCTTCCGCAGAAGCGAAACTCCCTAATCCATAGCGATAGGCACAGCAGCAACAGCACAAAAAAGTATAGCTAAAAAAGCGCAATTCACATCAAAAATCGGAAAACAGAACAAGTTTTGTCTAATCAAAACTTTCTAAACCGATTTGTGAATTGCGCTTCATTCTATCCTAACAAAACATACTCTCCTCTAAAGGTAAAATATACGAACGAAGTGAGTATATTTTACCTTTAGACGCATTTTGAACAGCTATGCAAGGGAAAACCTGCAAACATCAGTATCGTCCTTTGTGACTCCGAACGCAATTGAACAGTTTATGCACGGGGAAACACAATTGTCGTTTCTCTGTGCATAGCTGCTCATACGAAGTCGGGTCAAAACGCTCAGCGCTTCGCGGTTTGCAAACAAATGTTGGAGTTCGCAATAATTCCGAATTCCGCATTCCGAATCCCGAATTCCGCATTAAGCTATCATTTTCTCGCTTCGTCAAAAAGTGCTTTTACTTCGTCGGACGGTTCCTTATCAACAAGCGATACTACTACTGTAAGAATTATCGAAACGATAAATCCCGGTACGATCGAATAGAGTATTCCGCTCCAATGCAGCAGATATTCCCACACGATAACGGTTGCTGCGCCGCCGATGATTCCTGCGACTGTTCCTTTAAGCGTAAGTCTTCTCCAATAAAGTGAGAGAATTATTGCAGGGCCAAATGCTGCGCCGAAGCCTGCCCATGCGTTCGAAACGATTCCCATGATAGAATCCTTCGGGTCGAGTGCCAATATGCAGGCAATGATCGAGATGACCATAACGGTTCCTCTGCTTATCCACATAAGCTTCTTATCCGAAGCTTCTTTTTTTACTACGACCTTATAGAAGTCATTTACAACTGCGGAGGCTGTTACAAGCAGTTGGCTGTCTGCTGTACTCATGATAGAGGCAAGCACCGCAGAAAGGAAGATACCTGCTATTGCTCCGGGGAACAATCTCCTTACAACGTCGATAAAGATAAGCTCCTGCTGATTTCCTGCAAGCGTAACGCCGATGCTGTCGAGGTAAACTCTTCCGAGAATGCCGATAAGGACTGCTGCGCCGAGCGAGATAACTACCCATATAATTGCGATTATAGCCGATTTCTTAACGCTCTTTGCGTCCTTGATAGCCATAAAGCGGACAAGGATATGCGGCATTCCGAAGTAGCCGAGCGCCCATGCGAGGTCACTTATGATAGAGTTTGCGCTTCTGCCGCTTACCATTGAAGCATAGCCCGAGGTATCGCCGTCTGTGAGCTTCGGTGTAGCTGCGATCATCTCCCAGCTGAAATCGGGTGTTGATGTGATAAGCGCTATCGGGAGTGCTACTATCGTAAAGAACATCAGGAAGCCCTGAATAAGGTCAGTCCATGCAACTGCGTTAAATCCGCCGAGGAACGTATAAAGCACGATTATGCAGGCGGAAATTATAACTGCAGCCTTTGTATAGGTTTCGTTTGCGCTGTCGATATTGAACACGACCTGAAAAAGCTTGCCGCCCGAAACGAATGCGGATGTTGTATAAACAAGGAAGAAAATGAATATTACAACTGCGCATACAAGACGTACAACAGGGCTGTCAGCCTTGAAACGGTTCTGGAGATACTGCGGAATAGTAATGGAGTCGCCTGCTTTTTCGGTGAACTTACGCAGCGGCTTTGCAACAAACGCCCAGTTGAGCGCTGTTCCGACTGCAAGACCGATAGCGATCCAATAGTTGCCCATACCTGCGGCATAAGCTGCGCCCGGAAGGCCCATCAAAAGCCAGCCGCTCATATCGGAAGCCTGCGCGGACATTGCCGTTACCCATGAATTAAGTCCTCTTCCTGCGAGGAAATAATCACTCATTTTTTTGCTCTTATTGCTGAAATAGAATCCGATGCCGATCATTACCAAAAGATAGATAACAAACGATATCAGGACGGGAATATCAGCATTCTTAAAAAACCCCATAATTTACCGCCTTTCAAAAATTATTTGCTGAAATGTTACTTATAATTATACTATGATTTATACTTACAAGTATGTATATTTAGTGAACGGTGCCAAAGTTTGGAAGAAATATGCATTTTTTATGAGTAAATACAGAATTTATACACAAAAATCACAAACAAACGCCGTCATTGCGCAAGCACGGACTGTATGTAATATTTTGCGGCGCGGCCGCTTCTGCCGTTTCTGCGGAGTGCAAACGCTTCCGCGCCCATAAGCAGCTCGTCCGTGACCTCAATTCCGCTTTCACGGGCAAGGCTTTCAACTATCTTCAGATAGTTCTCCTTATCCGGTTTAAGGAACGCTACTTTAAGTCCGAAACGCTCGGAAAGCGAGATAAGCTCCTCACGGGTATCTGCCGCATGCATATCGTCGCCGTTTCTGTCGGAGAATTTTTCCTTTACAAGGTGGCGCCTGTTGCTGGTCGCATATATCGCGGTGTTTGAGGTCTTTGCTGTTGCGGAGCCTTCAAGCACGGCTTTGAGCGAGCTGAAATTGTCATCATCCGAGGAGAACGAAACATCGTCGATGAAGATTATGAATTTAAGCGGATTTTTCGCTATTTTTTCAATGACCTCGGGCAGTTCGGGGAGCTGCGATTTGTTAAGTTCAACAAGGCGAAGTCCCTCGTCCTTATATTCGTTTACGACAGCCTTGACGGTCGAGGATTTGCCCGTCCCTGCATCGCCGTAGAGTAGGACATTCGCCGCAGGCTTGTCGTTGAGCAGCGCGAGGGTGTTGTTTATGACCTTGCCGCGTTCAAGCTCATATCCCGAAAGCTGCGAAAGCCGCTGCGGATCGGGGTTTTTGATAGGAACGAGCCTGCCGTTTTTGAGCGTGAATGCATAATATTCCGAAAAAATGCCGTAGCCTTTTGTGGAGAGGCAGCTCATTCGGTCGGTATAGGCTTTTACGAAGCTTACAGAGCTTGTTTTCCAGTCGGAAGAAACGTATTCGGCGCGTTCGCCCATTGCTTTTTTGACCTGCTCAGAGGTTATGCGCGAAATTTCCTGCAGTATTTCAAGCTCGGCTTTTGCCGCTTTTTCAATACGCTCGGGGACTTCTTCAAACGCCGCAAGACGGAGCATAAAAGGGTTTTCATTCTCCGTTACTGCGCCGAGTATGTAGTCGGTGAGGTTATCGGTCGTTTTATACAGCGAATTTACAAAGCGTCCGTAGCTTTCGGGAGAAGGCTCGCGCAGCATTTCAAGGAATTCTTTTACTGTTTCATCCTCCAAAATACCGCGGAAGACCGAAAGAGCGGCGAGCTTTTCTGCATAAGGCAAAAGAGTGTTTACTATTATCATTTTTATCTGTCCTTCTTGCAAAAATTAGATTTTCATTATTAATTTTATTATAGCACTTTAGCGTAAAAATACAATAGACAGCATATTTTTTGTCATTTCTGACAGAATAAAGCCAATTACAGCTCTCACTATTGAAAATATGATATAAATATGGTATAATAAAGCAAAGCTATTTGACCAAGGAGCATATTATAAATGGATATCAATTTTCATATACCGGATTTTATCAATCATTGCAAGCTTAATCTGCTGCTTATCTCAATGATGGAAAAAATGCCCGAGTTTTTCCGTGATGGCGTAAAGATCGCATCCGTTTTCGGCGCATTCCCACCCTCTCTATGGAACGGCGGACGAAATACTGTCGGAATGGCAGACGATGAAGTCATCGCCGGCGTTATCAAAGCTTTCAATTCAAAGGGTGTACCTCTGCGTTTCACATTTACCAATCCGCTTATTGAAAAGAAACATCTGGGCGACCCGTTCTGCAATAAGGTCATGCGCATGGCGAACAACGGTCTTAACGAGGTCATCGTGTTTTCTCCCCTGCTTGAAGAATACATACGCCAAAACTATCCGAATTACAAGATAACCTCCTCCACCTGCAAGGAGATACGCAATGCAGACGAACTTAACGCCGAGCTTGAAAAGGACTATCACTATGTTGTCCTCGACTACAACTGGAACAACAACTTTGAATTTCTCGAAACGCTGCAGCACAAGGAAAAATGCGAGCTGTTGATAAACGCCTGCTGTACTCCGAACTGCCAACGGCGCGGAGAGCATTACCGTTCAATAGGCGAATCCCAGATAAAGATCGCCGAGTATTACAATACGCCTAAAGCT
Source organism: uncultured Ruminococcus sp. (assembly GCA_946404705.1). Lineage (GTDB taxonomy): Bacteria > Bacillota > Clostridia > Oscillospirales > Ruminococcaceae > UMGS363. The sequence continues at coordinate 13,467 of CAMJES010000010.1, forward strand.
CTGCGCAAAGAAACTAAATTGGAAGATTTCCAATGCCCGTCTATGCTGCGGCATATATACGAGATAAACGACCTTCCGACGCATATCTCCCCCGATGCGATCTATGAAAAATATGTACCTATGGGTTACAACCAGTTTAAGATCGAGGGCAGAACTATCCCCGACATCTCCCTTGCCGAAACATATATATACTATATGATAAAACCGGAGTTCAAAGATCGGGCTCGTTTGGAGCTGATAGGTTCACTCACTAAGAAGATAAAGTATTACAACTAAACCCTTGTCAAAATGTACAAAAAATATCATTTTCTTTAACAAATAGATTAAAAAATGCGTTTTTAGACTGATTTATTCATATTTTGCTCCGATATTTAATATAAAGTTAATATCTTGTTAATATATTATCCACATAGACGGATAAATAAACCGTTATAATTGATATAAGAGCCGCTGCGTTTAGGCATTTTGACAGCGCAGCAAAAAATCTATTAAACAGGGAGGACAGAGGGCAGCATAGCCTGTACATATAATGAAAGAATTAGCTGTTGTATATGCAACCAAATACGGCCACACAAAACAATATGCCGAGTGGATGAAAGAAGAAACCGGCGCGGATATTTTCGTCCATACTTCATTCACAGCAACCAGAGCGCTTGAATACAAGGCTGTTATTTTTGCCGGCGGCGTTTACGGCGACAAGATCATGATAATGGACTGGCTGAAAAAAAATCTCGGTCAGGTCAATGTCAACAAGATGATCATAGCCGCTGTTTCGTGGTACACCAACGATTCGGAAGAAGCAAGAGAACGCCTTATTGCAGAAAACTATCCCGAACAGTTCAAAAACGTTGTTCCTCTTATCGTTATAAACAGCGGCATTGACAAAAAGCAGACGAGCGTTGTCGACAAGGCACAGCTTCTCGCCGCCCAGTCCGCCATAAACAAGCATGAAGTGCGCACCGCCGATGATATCAACGCTCTTGCTATCATAAAAGGCTACTCCGACTCAACTTCAAAGGATAATCTCAAGAGCCTTATCGCAGCAGCGCAGAATATAATCAATCCCCCGAAGAAAACCGTGCAAAAGCCTGCTCCCGAAAAGAAAGCGGAGATCCCTGCTCCTGCGCAGCCCAAGCCTGCGGCACAGCCCAAGCCCGAAGCGCCGAAACCTGCCGTACAGCCCGAGGCTGTCAAGCCGACTCCGAAGCCCGAAGCACCCAAGCCTGTGCAGACGGCAGAACAGCCTAAACCCGTACAGCCGAAGCCTCCCGTTCAGAGCGGCGGACACGTTGTAACTTCGCTTGATGACGCGCTTGCTGCGCTTTCATCGGGAAATATGCTTCTTAATCATCCGCCCATTCATCAGCCGAAGGCTGCCGAACCTGCTCCCGAACCCAAAGCTGAACAACCCAAGCAGGAGGAAGTTCCGAAAGCCGAAGCTCCCAAGCCCGTACAGCCGACGGAACAGTCTAAGCCTGTACAGCCTGCCGCTCAGAACGGCGAACACGTTGTAACATCGCTTGATGACGCGCTTGCTGCGCTTTCATCGGGAAATATGCTTCTCAATCATCCGCCCGTTCATCAGCCGAAAGCTGCCGAGCCTGCTCCCGAACCTAAGCCCGAACAGCCTAAAGCCGAAGCGCCTAAGCCTGTGCAGCCGAAAGCCGAACCCGTTCAGAATGCTCCCAAAGCTTCTGCCGCTCAGCCTAAGGATGAAGTCAAGGAAGTTGCTACGATCGTCACAAAAGCGCTCCGCGAAAAGGTCGCAAGCGAAAGCAAGGGCGAAGAAACAAGCTTCACCGAGGTCAATGACTCCGATGTTCCGAGCATAAACCACATAATGGACAAAACCAAGCCCGAAAACGGTATTGACAAAAACGAAGTTACTTATGTTAAGCCGGTTTCCGCAGCAGAAACGGGCTCAGTTCAAAGCACTTTCGCAGGAATAAAAGAACCCGAGATTCCACCGCTTTCCGATATCGCAGACGGAGTAAAGGAAAAAGCTGAAAAGGACGCTGAAAATGACAACGTCCTCTCCATTGCGGATGATATCGCAGATATCACCGCTCCCAAGCCTGCTCCTGTTCCCAAGCCTGCACCGCTTCCGAAGCCTGCTCCTGCCCCTGCGCCCTCTGCTCCAAAGCGCAACAGCTATATGGATCTTTTTTCGCGCAAAAAAGCTGCGGAAGAAGCTTCATCCGAGCCGACTCCCACACCGATTCCCGAGCCTAAGCCTGCGCCTGCACCTGCTCCTGCGCCTGCTCCTGCGCCTGCTCCTGCACCTGCTCCGATACATAATCCGGGTCTGGACTTTGATTTTGATATTCTCGGAAATGAAAGCTCTACTGCAAGCAAAACCAGCTCAAGAGCGCTCAACGCTGTTGAAGATCTTGCAAAAGCAAAGGCAAAAGCAGAAGCAGACCGCCTTAAAAACGAAAGAGAACGCGAAGAACAGGCGGCAAGAGATGCTGCAGCTGCAAAGGCTGACAATTCTTATGATATAATCAATAATTCCATTGATATGTATATTTCCGATGACGGCTTCGCTCAGAAAGATGATGATCTCTCCGATGGAAACAACGCTTACAGCAGCGCTTCCGCAAACGTTGGAAACATCCACATTTCGGAGGATGAAGATGATGAAGTCGACAACACATTCGGCGATGATGCAATGTTTGTTGACGACTATGACGACAGCGAGATCGAGGGACTCAGCGCAGCAGATCTGCTCGCTCCCGAAGAGCCTGTCCAGCAGAGCAGCCACAAGAGAGTCGATTTCAAACAGCTTCAGCAGGAAATTGAGGAATCCATTGAACTCAACAGAAAGATCCGTGACAAGGAACGCACGAGAAATATGCGCGAAAGCGAACGAAAAGCTCTTGAGGAAGCTGAGAAAACTCCCAAGAAGGGCATTAAACAGCCTGAGGACGCTGACATATTCTTCAAGCGCCCCGGCAAGGATTATTACGCTTCCGATTCAATGCCCGAGATAAAATTCAAACGTCACGGAAACGGTTTCTGATAAAACTATCAATAATATTATCCCAGACAGAATTTTTACAGCACCGCATGATAAAAGCAAACGCTTAAATTATGCGGCGCTGTTATGTTTAAGGGAACGCTGAAACCACTTTTCATTAAACAGCTGTATCCCCAAAAAAATAAAACAACGAGGTGTTCTTTGTGTTTTCCGATATTGACAAGAAATATGCCTATGACGGCAGCGACTTAGGTTCTGTTTACACTCCCGAAAAGACAACGTTCAAGGTATGGGCGCCGCTCGCGGACAACGTTGCGATCTGCCTTTATCATACCTGCCGCGATGAAAAGCCGTACCGCCATCTGCCGATGACAAAGGATAAAAAGGGCGTATGGTCAAAGGTCGTTTTCGGTGACCTTGACGGCGTTTATTATACCTATATCGTCACGAATGACGGAGTTGAGCAGGAAACTATCGACCTTTACGCCCGATCAGCAGGCGCAAACGGCGCAATGGGAATGGTTCTCGATACTTCAAAGCTCAATCCTGCAGGCTGGGACAGCCAGAACTATGTCAAGCTCGACCACTACACGGACGCTTGTGTTTACGAGCTTCATGTCCGTGATTTTTCCATTGACCCAAGCGGCCATTTCTGCTATAAGGGCAGATTTCTTGCATTTATCGAAAAAGGACTTGTCAACGACAGCGGCGACAGCGTAGGCATTGACCACCTGAAAGAGCTTGGCGTTACGCACGTTCAGCTTATGCCGATATTCGACTATGTTACCGTTGACGAAACGGATATACATCGTCCGCAGTTCAACTGGGGCTACGACCCTCTCAACTACAATGTCCCCGAGGGTTCGTATTCGACAAATCCGTTTGACGGAAAGACCCGTGTTGCCGAGCTTAAACGGCTTATATATGCGCTTCACGAAGCAGGCATAGGCGTTATAATGGACGTTGTTTACAACCACACCGCAGGAACAGCCGATTCCTGCTTTACAAAGACTTTCCCCGAATATTACTACCGCCAATGGAACGGCGAACGCAATGTTTATGCGAACGGCTCAGGCTGCGGAAACGAGCTTGCGACCGAACGCGCAATGGTAAGAAAATATATCCTCGACAGCCTTGTTTACTGGATGACCGAATATAAGATAGACGGCTTCCGCTTTGACCTTATGGGACTTTACGATACCGAAACGATAAACATGGCTTATGAAAAGCTCCATGCTATAAATCCAAACGTAATTATGTACGGCGAAGGCTGGACGGGCGCAGACTCTCCGCTCCCGTGGGAAGAACGCTGCATGAAGCTCAACGCTCGCTTTACCCCGAACGCAGGCTATTTCAGCGATGATTTCCGCGATACGGTCAAGGGCAACAACTTTGAGAATAAAACAAAGGGCTATGTCAACGGCGCATCGGGCAACGAGGAAAACGTCAAGGAGATAATCTCGGGCAGAATACCGCATCCGCAGCTGCCGAATATGGAAAAATATTCATGGACAAGCACTCCTGCGCAGACCGTAAACTACGTTGAAGCGCACGACAACCTTACGCTCTGGGATAAGCTTTATTATACAAATTCGACCGACAGCGTTGATACAAGAAAACGAATGGACAAGCTTGCCGCAGCGATGGTCTTCCTTTCGCAGGGCATACCGTTCTTTCAAGCAGGACAGGAGTTCCTGCGTTCAAAGCCTTTCCCCGGCGGCTCAGTCTTCGACCATAACAGCTATAAATCTCCCGATGCAATAAACAGCCTTAAATGGAACAGAAAGTCCGAATTCAAGGACGTTTTCAACTACTATAAAGGACTTATCGCGCTGAGAAAAGCGCACAATGCATTCAGAATGTATGACAACGCCGATGTTGCAGAAAATCTTTATTTCCTTGATAATTTACCTCAGCACGTTGTCGGATTCCTGCTCAAAGGCGATGAAAGCCTTGAAGAGATAGTGGTTTTCTTTAATCCGAACAATTATCCCGTAACGCTTCACGCTTTTGGAAAATATGGGGTTTATGTCGATGCATATTATACAGGAACGGAACCTTGCCGTACAGTCGAGGGTGATTACGAGGTCGAGGGCATAAGCGCAATAGTCCTTGGACGTCCGAGAGAGATACCCAAAGAGCAGAACGAAGAAACGCTTTGAGTTTGAAGTGCGGAATTTGGAATTATTGCAGTACCAACATTTGTAATTAAAACCGCGAAGCGGACAAAAAGTTTCGCTCAAGCCTTTTCAAAGGCTTGCGAGGGGTCAAGGGGGCGAGCAGCCCCCTTGTCGCTTCCGCAGAAGCGAAATTCCCTAAACCATAGCGAAAGGCAAAGTGGCGACAGCACAAAAAAGTATAGCTAAA
>CAMJES010000011.1 GCA_946404705.1 uncultured Ruminococcus sp.
ATTGGATTATTATATCCGAGTATTTAGTCTTACGGTTGGTTTGGAATTAGTATAAATGCACAGATATGAAATCCGCATCTATTATTTTTACGAAACAGCGAAGCTTAATTCCGAATTCCGAATTCCTAATTCCGAATTATTTATTCCCCATTACGCATTAAAATTAGCTTTTCCGAAAGCCGCAGGAAATCCTCCATAGAAAGCTGCTCGGGTCGTGCATTTGCAGGTATTCCTGCCGCTTCGACAGCCGCCGAGATAGCCGCCTTTTCCATTCCCATCGACGATGAAAGCGAGTTGAGAAGATTTTTCCTTCGCTGCGAAAACGCGCCCCTGACCGTCTTGAAGAAAAACGCCTCGTCCTCGGCTTTGTATCTGCCATCCTTGTGAAGCTCCAGCTTTATAACGCAGGAATCGACATTCGGCGAGGGCATAAAGCTCCCCCTTGAAACGTTGAAAAGCAGCTTCGGCTCGGAATAATAGCGCACCGCAGCGGTTACCGCGCCAACATCGCGCGTTCCCATCTCCGCACAGAGCCGTGTTCCTGCCTCTTTCTGAACCATTACCGTTATTGAAGTGAGCGGCAGTCGGCTTTCAAGCAGCATCATTATTATCGGCGAGGTGATATAGTACGGCAGGTTTGCGCAGACTGCAACTTCCAAGCCCTCAAAGTTTTCCTTTATTATCTCGGCAAGGTCAAGCTTCATTACATCACCGTTTATCACCTTGACATTGTTATGCTCGGCGAGAGTTTCGTCAAGGATAGGTATAAGCCTCTCGTCAATTTCGATAGCAACGACCTTTTCCGCGCGTTTTGCAAGCTCATGCGTAAGAACGCCAACGCCCGTTCCTATCTCGATTATGCCTACGCCGTCAGCAGCGCCGCCCATTTCCGCTATCCTCGGGCAGACGGTCGGATTGATAAGGAAATTCTGCCCGAGTCCCTTTGAAAAGGAAAATCCGTGCCGTTCAAAAATATCCTTTATAACTTTAATATCGGTTAAGTTTTCCATAAGCTTACCTCAAATCAAAAATAGAATTCCCATAAAAATCGGCTGATGAACGAAATAAAACCAGAGAGAATATCTGCCGATAAAATTTACAAACCTTGGCTTTGTATGTATATAGAAAAATCTCGGAAATTGGCGCTTTGCTATCGGTCTTGACAGCGCCGCCCCCGAAAGGTATAAAAAGCCGTTCGGTATCAGCGGAAAATAGTCCGAAGAGTAAAATCCTTTTGGTGTTATACCTATCGTATAAGAATATATAGCGTCTTCGGGCAGCGAAACCTTGTAATCGGTGAAGAAAAGATGCAGCAGACCGTTTTCTTCCGAAAAATCAATCGTCACGATATAAAGCAGTACGCTCACGGCAAGCAGAATTCGCCAGTTTATCCTGTCAAGCGCAGGCTTTGCCAGTCCGCAGAGCATCATCATAACGCCGAAAAACGACAGCGCGCCGAACACGGCAACGCTTTCATGCATAAAAAGATCGGTCGCTATCGTGAAAATGCTCCCCATGAAAAACAGCAACGCTCCGCGCCGAACAGCATCGTGCGAAAACGAGCTGCATATCCCCGATATCAGTATCAGCAGCGCAATAAAAAGCTCGTGAATTATGCCAAAGCCTGCCGTATCAAAGAATGGCAAGCTTATGCCCTTTACAGTTATCAGATCAAAGCACAGGTGAAAAAACATAACATAAATAAGCGAAATCCCACGCAGGAAATCCAGCAGCTCAATGCGGTTGCTGCGCCCGAATTTTCCGTCTTCCGCGCCGTTCATCACATATTCTCCCCTGCAAGGCAGCCTGTTGAAAACGCTATTTGCAGGTTAAAGCCGCCCGTATAACCGTCAACATCAAGAATTTCGCCTGCAAAGTAAAGTCCCTTTACAAGCTTCGACTCCATCGTTTTAGGTGTAACCTCATTTACCTTTACACCGCCGCTTGTGACGATAGCCTCCGAAATTGGTCGAAAGCTGCGAATATGCACGGGAAACGCTTTTAATAGCGACACAAGCCGCTGACGCTCCTGCTTTGTAACGGCGTTGACCTGCTTTTCGCCGTCAATTCCCGAAAGCTTTACGACCGTCGGTATCATTTTTGACGGCAGCAGCTTTGAAAGCGAGTTGGCAAAAATTCGGTTCGGTATCTCCTTGAAATCACGGAGTATTCTCTCGTCCAGCTTCTTTTCGTCAAGCGCAGGCTTTAGGTCTATATAAAAAATATACCGTCCGCTTTCTATCTGCGGAATATGGCTTGAAGCGCTCAGAACAAGCGGCCCCGAAACGCCGAAGTGCGTGAAAAGCATCTCCCCAAGCTCGGTGAAAACGACCTTGTTTTTAACGGTATCTTTAAGCGTGAGTACAACATTTTTGAGCGAAAGCCCCATCATATCGCGGCAGTAGTCATCATCCGATTCGATAGGCACCAGCGACGGTTTTATCTCAGTAACGGTGTGACCGAGCGCTTCTGCGAATTTGTAGCCGTCACCGTCCGAACCTGTTCCGGGATAGGACTTTCCGCCGGTCGCAATAAGCACAGACGGAGCAAAATAGCTTCTGCTTCCGCATTTTACTCCCTTGACCGCGCCGTCCTCCGCGATTATCTCCGTTACCTTTGAATATACCCTTTTTACACCGTAATCATCACAGCCTTGTTCAAGCGCGCGGACGATATCCTCCGCCTTGTCGCTGACGGGAAAAACACGGTTTCCCCTCTCGGTCTTTAGCGGAACGCCGAGCCGTTCAAAGAAGTCCATACAGTCCTGCGAGTTGAAACCTGCATAAGCCGAGTACAGAAAACGCGGATTTGTTGGTATATTTGCAAAAAAATCGTCCGCCGTGCAGTTGTTCGTAACGTTGCAGCGACCCTTTCCGGTTATGGATATCTTTTTGCCGCAGCGGTTCATTTTTTCAAGCAGCAGCGTGTTTTTTCCAAGTCCCGAAGCGGTTATAGCCGCCATCATTCCTGCCGCTCCGCCGCCTATTATAATACAATCGTATGAATTTGCCAACAGGTATCATTGCCTTTCGTTTAATTTTTTCAATTCTTGATAAAATTTTCATCCGATTTGGGAATACCGTTTTCATCTGTAATATACCGCTCAACCTTCATATGAAGATCATACTTTTCTCTTAAAGTGATGATTTTCTTCATCATTTCAGATGAATGATGAATATCGATCGCGCGTTGGTCGACCCAGCTGTCTATTAACAAAACTGTTTCTGTATCGTTCATAGGAAAAAAGTATTCGTATTTCAGATTGCCCTCTTCTTTGCGAATATCATCCACAACGCCCACTGCAACCATTTCTTCCGCAAATTTTCGGGCATTTCCATTTACCCCAGTATAATAAATATTTACCGTTATTGCCATAACATTTCTCCCAAAGCTTGGATTTAGTTTCAAAGTGAAACTTGAATGAGTTTGAAGTGTGGAGAGTGGAGTTATCGAATGTGAAAAGTGAAAAGTTGAAAGTGGAATTGTATTTAATTCGGAATAACTCCACTCTCAACTCTCCTCACTTCAAACTTATAAAAAATTTACTGAAATATTTTCAGCCTTTCAATTTCTTCATAAAGTCTTTCAGCCATTTTGCGGTGAGTAACTACGTTTGGGTGATCTTCCGAGCCTATTCCGTCCGCCTCACTCTGAACATCGAAACGCATTGCGGATATCCTTTCATCGCAAAGCGACTTTACCGCATTTTCCACCTGCGGACAAAGTTCCTGACCCATAACGCCGAGAACGCAGAGGATATACGCCTGCGGATTTTTTTCACGAATATGCGCAATGAACTCACGGTAACAATTTTCAAAAGCGGCGGTGCGCTCGGGGATCCCCCTTGTGAAGTCCTTGTCATTCGTGCCGAGGTTCACAACGATAAGCTGCGGCGCAAAGCGCGAAAAATCCCATAATTCCGGTTCTAAACCGAGCATAAGGTCGGTGCTTTTGTCGGTGTAGTCATATATAACGGGCATCGTCCAGCCGTTGTCGGGTTCGGTTCTATCGTCCTTGACCGAGTTGGAATAAACGCCGATAGAAGTCCACGAAACAAGCTGATATTCCGCGCCGAGCCTTTCTGCGGTGAGTGAAGCATAGTTTTCAAGCGGATTTTCCGTTGCGGTCGTGAAGCCCTCGGCCGCCGACTTGCCCTCAATGCCAAAGCCGCAGGTTATCGAGTCGCCGACAAATTCTATCCTTCGTTCAGAGAGCGGTTTTGTCGGCGTTATATCACCGTCTGCAAAAAGTGCGGACAATCCGACCTTTGAAAAAGCGTTTTCCGAAAGCTTTACAATGCGTATGCGGACTTTTTCCGCCTTTTCGCAGGAAAAAAGCTCATAAACAGCCTTTCCCTCGTTTACGGCAAGCCGTTTCACAAGCTTTCCGTCGGCAATAACGGCGATATAAGGCTGAAAAATGTGTTTCCACGGCTCATCGTTGACCCAGTCTGTCGAAAGCTCCGCCGAAAGGCTTGTTCCGCAAAAATCGAACTCAACGCCCGAGAGCGAATAGCCGAGCCATATCGTGCCGTTACGCATCACAGTTCTTCCAAGTCTGCGGATATCTGCCTTTTCAGCCGAAATTTTTATCGGTTCAAGCATTTTGCTCCCCCTCTTCAAGAAAATCCACGCCGATATAGTCCGCAAAAGCCTTGTATATATCGGGGTAGGCTTTTTTAGTGCGGATAGGCTTCAATTCCATATCGGTGAAGAAATGCGAGGTTTCGCCCGTCGCTTTCAGTTCGCCGTTTTTCTTGCCGATAACACGGTAGGTTATGCGCATTTTAAAGCCGTTGAACTCCTCCACTTTAAGCACGATAAGTACCGTTTCGTCAAAGCGTACAGCGTTTTTGTAATCCGCTCTTGCCGAAAGCACGGGTATCATTACCCCAAGCTCCTCCATTTTCGCATAGGGAAAGCCTACCTCATTGAGGAAGTGTATGCGAGCCTCCTCAAACCACCTTATATAGTTGGAATGATGAACGATACCCATTTTATCTGTTTCATAGTAAAAAGCCTTGCGCTCATAAAGCTTTATCTTTTCGGACATTATTTTCCCTGCCTTTCTTTTTTGCGGCGATATTCATCTTCATGCTTCATCATGGAAAAGAACTTCTGCGGTACGGGGAGCTTCCACTCTACTTCCCTGCCGAGATGCGGAATGTAGATAACGAGCCTGTCCGCATGAAGCGCCAAACGCCTTATCGGATTAGTTTCGGCACCGTATTTCTTGTCGCCTGCAATAGGGCAGCCCATTTCGGAAAAATGCGCCCTTATCTGATTTTTCCGCCCCGTTTCGATATTCACCGCAACTAGCGAGTAGTCACGGCTCTCACGCTTGACTTCGTAGTTAGTTATCGAAAGCTTGCCGTCACCCTTTGTGCGTGAGGAGTAAACGAACATACTGTCCGTTTCTTTCAGCCATGATTCAATTCTGCCCTGCTTGGGGTCGGGGTGTCCCTCAACGACCGCACAGTAGCCGCGGTATTTCACATATTCGTTCCAATGCTCCTGCAAATCGAATTTTACAGCGTCATTCTTGGCAAAAAGCAGTATGCCCGAGGTGTCGCGGTCAAGACGGTGAACGATAAAAATACGGTCATTGCGGTTCCTGCGCTTGACATATTCGGTAACAGCGTGATAAGCGGTGTTTTCCTTTTCCTCATCCGTTGCAACGGCGAGCATTCCTGCAGGCTTGTTCACAACGATGATATTATCGTCCTCATAGATGATATCGGGCATATCGGGAACGTTGTCGCGCTTGTATTCGGGCTTGTATGAAGCAATAGAAACGACCTGCCCCTTGCGGAGAGGGTAATCGAACTGCGTTGTGACCTTTCCGTCCACCGAAACAAGACGGTATTTGAGCGTAGATTTAACTTTGTTTACGCCCTTGCCCTTCATATTTTCAAAAAGGAAATCAAGCAGACCGATAGGCTCGTTTACCACGAAGTTCTGAACCTTTCCGCCGTCCGATTTTTTGTTGAAATTTTTTCTGTTATCCATAAAAGACCGCCTTTAAAGCTGAAATAGGAATTTTGTGATATATGATATTTATTATATCATATTAATGTAAGAATTTCCATACTTTTCGGAAAATAAAGAAAGAAAACACATTTTAATGACAATTCCGAATTCCGCATTCCGCATTCCGAATTTTCCTTGACCCCTCGCAAGCCTTTGAATAAGGCTAAATTCTTACAGAATTAGCGAAACTTTTTGTCCGCTTCGCGGTATTGATACTAAATAATCACACATTAAAAAAATCCAGCAAAATTTTTCGCTCTTTTTTTCGCAAAACTATTGATTATCGGATAAAAATAGTATATAATAATATCATAGCCTATAAAGTATATAGACTTTATAAATTGTAGAAAAGAGGATCTTATGGAAAAACGTTATATATATGCGGATAACGCCGCGACAACGGCGGTTTCCGAAAACGTGTTACAATCTATGCTGCCGTATTTCACTTCGCAGTACGGCAACCCGTCAAGCATCTATAAACTCGGCAGAGATGCGCAGAAATCCGTTGAGGAGGCTCGTGAAAAAGCCGCCGCTGCTCTCGGCTGCTCCCCGAGCGAGATTTTCTTCACAAGCTGCGGAACGGAAAGCGACAACTGGGCTATCCGCGCGACTGCCGAACGCCTTGCCGCAAAAGGCAAGACCCACATAATCACTACCGCTTTCGAGCATCACGCCGTTCTTCACACCTGCGCATATCTTGAAAAGCACGGCTTCACGGTTACTTATCTTCCTGTCGGTGAGGACGGAGTTATCAAGCCTTCGCAGGTCGCAGACGCTATCACCGACAAGACCGCGCTTGTAACGATAATGTATGCAAACAACGAGATAGGAACAATCCAGCCTATCGCCGAAATAGGCGCGATATGCCGTGAAAAGGGCGTACTTTTCCACACGGACGCTGTACAGGCTGTCGGTCATGTTCCGATAAACGTTGCCGAGCAGAACATTGATATGCTCTCGGTTTCGGGACATAAAATTCACGCGCAGAAAGGCACGGGACTTCTTTACGTCAGAAAGGGCATTCCTCTCCCGAACCTTATTTTCGGCGGCGGTCAGGAACGAGGAAAGCGCCCCGGAACGGAGAATGTTCCTGCGATTGTCGGACTCGGAACGGCTATCACAGACGCTTGCGCCGACATTCCCGAAAAGGGCGAGCGCCTTACAAAGATACGCAACAAAATAATTGACGGAATACTCAATATCGAGGGAACAAGGCTAAACGGAAGCCGCGAAAAACGTCTTCCGGGCAACATAAACATCTCGTTCCTCGGCGTTGAGGGCGAAGCTCTGCTGCTCCTGCTTGACAGCAAGGGCATCTGCGCTTCAAGCGGTTCTGCCTGCACATCGGGTTCGCTTGACCCTTCGCACGTTCTGCTTTCGCTCGGACTTCCGCACGAGGTCGCGCACGGTTCGCTCCGTCTTTCGCTCGGCGAGGACATCACGGACGAAGACGCAGATTATATCATAGCTGCCGTAAAAGACGTTGTAACGCGCCTGCGCAATATGTCGCCGCTTTGGGAAGATATTGTCAGCGGCAAGGAGCATACAAAAAAGCTGCTCCCGTTCGTATCAAAGATCACATTGGTTTAAGGAGGATATTTTAATGTTATACAGCGATAAAGTAATGGATCATTTTGCAAATCCGCGCAATGTCGGAGAGATTGAGGACGCAGACGGCATTGGCGAGGTCGGCAATGCAAAATGCGGAGATATTATGAAAATGTACATCAAGGTGGACGGAGATATCATCACCGACTGCAAGTTCAAGACGTTCGGCTGCGGCGCAGCTGTCGCAACATCGTCCATTGCGACCGAGATGATAAAGGGAAAGTCGATAGACAATGCACTCGGACTTACGAACAAGGCTGTTGTCGAGGCACTTGAAGGACTTCCGCCGCAGAAGATACATTGCTCTGTTCTTGCCGAGCAGGCTGTCCGTTCCGCGCTTTCCGACTACTACACTCGCCAAGGCATCGACCCCGAGCCTATCCTTGGAAAGCCTGCACAGCATGATGAACACGATGAACACGCAGGTTAATTTTACGTTAAGTATAGAATTTATGTAATTTTACTGTTCGCAGAAAAATAATTTGCTTTTATGACGAAAAAATGTTGTAATTTCTGAGCTGTTGTGTTATAATATTAGATATATAGACAGGTGTGCATTCACAGCGCAGGAAAATCAACGCTGTACGCTCGGTGCATTCGCTGTCTTTGACAAAAATCCGACTAAAATAAAGGAGTTGTTTTAATATGAAAGGATTCGGAGCAGCACTTTTAGCATTAGCCTCAGCTGCAGCCGGCGCAGCAGCCGCTGTTTATGCAATGAAGAAGCACGAAGAACTTGAACAGTACGATTACGATTTTGACGATGATGACGAGATGTATTTCGAAGATGATTGCAGCGAATGTGGTTGTGAATGTTCCTGCGAAACTCCGGAAGAACTTGACAAGCTTGATTCAGACGAGCCTGCAGCGGCTCCCGAAGCTGACGATGAAACGTCCGCAAGCGAAGATTTCTGATAAAAACGCAAAAACACCAAAGCCGCAGATCCGTTTTTCGAATCTGCGGCTTTTTTATTTGACTGATAAATTCCCGAGTGTGTTATTTCCAGCCTGTTGCAAGCTTGTGAACAAGCTGCGCTCCGATCTGATCGAGAGGAAGCTGTTCAGAACAAGCGCCGAGCTTGTATGCCTCCATAGGCATACCGTAAACAACACAGCTTTCCTTGTTCTGACCGATAGTATATGCGCCCTTTTGGTGTATTTTCAGCAGTCCCTTTGCGCCGTCCGCCCCCATTCCGGTGAGCAGCGCAGCGACCGTCTTTGCGCCCGAGGCTTCGGCAACGCTGTTGAAAAGCACATCAACAGACGGACAATGCCCCGAAACCTTTGCGCCCTCATAGCATTTCACAAAGTATCCCTTTGCGTCCTTTTTCAGCTCCAGCTGAAGTCCGCCTGCGCCGATTATGCAGTCGCCCTGACGTACTCTGTCGCCGTCCACAGCCTCACGGACGCGCACGGCACAGCTTTTGTCCAGTCTTTCCGCATACATTTTCGTAAAAACGGGCGGCATATGCTGAACAACTACGATAGGCGGCATATTGTCGGGAAAGGACTTTATAACACATTCAAGTGCGTCCGTTCCGCCTGTTGACGCCCCGAGCGCAACAACGTAGCCTTCGGCGGCGCGCTGCGTCAAAGCAGGGATATCGTTTTTATCGGGGAGAACCGGAACAGCCTTTTTAAGCGCATTTGAAGGCGAATCGGGAACCACCGCAAGGCCGTCTACCTTTGCGGCTGTTTTTTTCTTATAGTTTTCGGGATTTCCTGCGGCGATGATAGCTTTCGTTGCGATAAGGCTCGAAAAAGTACCGAATTCATTATTTTTGGCAGGCTTCAGCATAAAATCCGCCGCACCTGCTTTTTTGGCGTCTGCTTCGGAAAAACTGCTGTTGGAAGTAACCATTATGCACGGCATCGGATACTGCGCCATAAGCTCCGACACAAACTCAAACCCGTTCTTTTTCGGCATTTCAACATCAATGATAATAACATCGGGTTTCAACTCGATGACCTTATCCTTTGCTTCAAAAGCGTCGCTCGCAGTACCGACTACTGTGATGGAACGGCTTTCCGCCAGCTTCTGTGCGAGCGCTTCGCGGAAGAGCCTTGAATCATCGACAATTAAAAGCTTTTTTTTATTAATACTCATAAACTGTTAAATGCGGCGCGGATATGCTGTTATTTCGCCTTTGCATCGCCGATCACTTTTCTGTAAACGGCAGGTTTGACATAGGTATAGCGTGTGCCTTTGCCTACGCTTTCAGCGTGTCCGACATAGAGATAGCCGCCATCTTTCGTAACATCGTAAAATCTCTCAACCAAAGCGTTTTTGGTTTCCATTTCAAAGTAGATCATAACGTTTCTGCAGCTGATAAGGTCGTATTTCCTTCTGACAGGAATCTTATCCATAAGGTTGAACTGCCGAAACTCGATCATTTTTCTGAGCTTATCGACCACCTGATAGGTGTTTGCATCGAGTTTGTTGAAATATTTTGTGACCCAAGCAGGAGGAACGTCCTTGATCTGATCCGCGGTATATATACCTGCGGTCGCTGCGGCAAGAACATCGGTATCAAGGTCGGTCGCAAGGAGCCTTATGACCCAACCCTTGCCCGAAAAATATTCGTCTATCGTCATAGCCAGCGTATAGGGTTCCTGACCTGTTGACGAAGCTGCGCACCAGACATTAAGAGTTTTATCCTTATTTGTTTTTTCAAAATAGGGCAGAAGAGTAGTCTTCAGATACTCAAAATGCTCGGGTTCGCGCATAAAATATGTATGATTTGTGGTCAGCTTGTTGACAAGCTGCATAGTTTCCTTGCCTGTCTTATCGGCAAAGGCGAAATCTATGAATTCTTTGAATGATTTGAAGCCGCGGCTTGCGACCATATTGGAAAGTCTGCCCTCGATAAGCACCCTTTTCTTTTCAAGGTTGATACCGTAGTTCTTTCGCATATAATCGACAAGGCGGTTAAAATCATCATCTGTAAGCTTTAGCATCATTTTGAGTTTGCTCCGGATTATATTTTATTCATTGGAAACGAGTTTATGACAGTCGAGAAGAAGTTTTATCTCGTCCTCGTTATTGATAATGCTCTTGATATAGTGGTTGGAGTTGACGTTTTTGCTGTCGGGTACTTTGCTGATAATGCTCTTATCGGCAACAACGACCTCCTGAACACGGTCAACGATAACGCCGACCTGCTCGCCTGTTTCAAATTCAAGCACGATGATACACGTTCTGTCATCGTAGGGTATCTCTTCCATTCCGAAGCGTTTTCTTATGCTGATAACGGGAACTATCTTACCTCTGAGGTTGATAACGCCCTTGATATAATCGGGTATCTTCGGAACGACCGTGATCTGCTCAATGCTTATGATCTCGTTGATAAACTCGATCTCAATGCCGTAGGTCTTGTCGCCGATAGTGAAGAATAATATCTCCGTTCCGTCAGCGGCAAAGGTCTTTTTCTTTTCGGCGGTATAAATTTCTTCGCTCATTATTTTCATCTTCCTTTTAAGTTAATTTAGTTTCGCTTAATTATATGCGGATCAGAAGCCGCCGAGAATATTTGCAACATCAAGAATGATAGTGATAGAACCGTCACCGAGGATAGAGCAGCCTGCCATACCGTTCTGCTTGACGTTGAAGTTGTTGAGCAGCGAAGAGAACGGCTTAACAACTACCTGCTGTTCGCCGATAAGCTCATCGGCAAAGATGCAGGCACACTTGCCCTCTGTTTCAACAAGGATAACGATGCCTTCGAAAAGGTCTTCCGTTCCCGGCGTAAGGTCGTAGATATCGTAAAGTCTGATAAGTGGGAAGCACTCGCCTCTTATCATTATCATTTCCTTGCCGTCGGTATCCTTTATAAGCTGGCTCGGCTTGACCTTAAACGACTCTCTTATGGAGTTTATCGGAATTGTAAAGATGGACTGACCGACAGAAACCTCCATACCGTCAACGATCGAAAGCGAAAGAGGGATCTTGATAATAAACTGGCTGCCCTCGCCCCACTTCGAGTCTACGGAAACCGTTCCGCCTACCTTTTCGATGTTCTTCTTTACAACGTCCATTCCGACGCCTCTGCCGGAGTATTCCGTTACCTGCTCGTTGGTAGAGAAGCCGGGGAGCATTATCATATTGTAGATTTCCTTCTCGGAATATTCGCTCATCGGCTTTGCAAGAAGTCCGTTTCTTTCAGCCTTTTCAAGGACTTTCTGTGCGTTGATTCCTGCGCCGTCATCTGCAACAACGATAATAACCTCGTTTGAGGAGTTGTAAGCGGAAAGGGTGATCTTGCCCTTAGCAGGCTTGCCTCTTGCGATTCTGTCCTCAACATTGTCCTCGATGCCGTGGTCCATAGAGTTTCTTACCATGTGCATAAGCGGATCGTTGAGCTGGTCGATGATAGACTTGTCAACTTCCGTTTCTTCGCCCTCGAATATAAGGTCAACGTCCTTGCCGAGCTTGACCTTCATATCACGGACGATACGGGTCATCTTGTTGAACGCGCCCGAAATCGGAACCATTCGGATAGACATTACCGTATCCTGAAGCTCGGAATTGAGCTTTCTGAGCTGACGAGCGGATTTCTGGAAGTTGTCAAGGCGAAGTCCCTTGAGGTCGGGGTTTGAAGTTACCATTGCTTCGGTGATAACGATCTCTCCGACAAGGTCAAGGAGCGTATCAAGCTTGTTAAGGTTAACGGAAATAAGCGACTGCTTTGCACCTGCGCCCTTGTTTCCGAGCATATTGTTGATCTGTTCGACCGACTTTTTCTCAGGCTGTGCAGCAGCCGCGGAGCTTGAAGGAGCCGCAGCCTGTGCAGGAGCAGCCGCCTGTGCTGCAGAAGTCGCCGCGGAAGCCGCAGGAGTGCTGTCGGAGGAAAGCACCTCGCAGCATTTTACGTTCGGGCTGCCGTTGATAGAACGGATAACGCTCTTCGGGTCGTCAGCCTCAAAATGTATCATAAAGCCGTTGTCGATAATGGTCTGTGCAGTTGCGGAGTTCTCTTCGATATCGGAAGGCTCATACGAGATCGACTTGCAGCTGCCCTTGATATTGTTGATAACGATAAGCGCACGGAGATTCTCCATTTTGCAATCTTCTTCAAATGTTACCTTGACATTTATCCTTCCGACAAGCTCGACCGAACGTCCTCTTTCGGTGATCTCATACGATTTAACGTTCGTGCATTCGCCGATAAGGCCGACAACGCTGTCGATATCCATATCGGAGGACGGCTTGAACTTGATGATAAAGCCGTTTTCGATTATATCCTTCGAAGTTTCGGGGTTGGTTTCAATGTCGGCAGGGATATATTCAAGCTTTTCACAGTCCTCGGCGATCTTGTTCACAACAAGCAGCGCACGGAGGTTTTCCATTTTGCAGTCGTCGTCGAACATTACCTTTACCGTTGTAAGCTCGTTATCCGAAGAAGCGGTGGGAGCGGCAGCCGAAGCCTGAACGGGAGCAGCTGTCTGTGCAGCAGGAGCAGCGGAAGGAGCGGCAGGCGCACCGCCTTTAAGAACAGCGGCAAAAGCCTTTATCTTGTCCATTGCAGGAGTAAAATCGGTCGCGGTGTATTCCTCTTCCTGAATAAGCTCGATCTCTGCCTTAAGCAGGTCGGAAGCGGAGAAAAGGATATCGTAAAGCGCATTCATATCCGAGATAACAGGATTTTCCTCACGGATAACATAGAACATATCCTCAATGCTGTGCGCAAGCTTGGACATATTGTCAAGTCCCATCATTGCGGACGAACCCTTGATAGTGTGCATCGTTCGGAAGATCTCATTTATCTCCTCGGTGGAGAACGAATGCTCGCTTTCTGTCTTCATAAGGATCTGGTCAAGCTGTTCCAGCAGGGAAGTGGTCTCAAATATATACATATCGACCATTGATTCCATACCGGCTTCAAATTTTGCCATATAAAGCACCTACCTGTCTGTAAATTTATAAATTTCTTCCTGAAATGTATTGCTGTTTGGTAAAAAATGTGTTATAATGGTATATGTACATTCAAACGGAGCCTATTCATCTGCATATTTATCCATTAATATTCACAATACATAAATTATACAACATTTTTTTCGGTGCGGCAAGGCTTTTTCCAAAACTTACAAGAGAACTTTGTCAACATTTTTCAGTAATTTTGTACAAAAATCACTATTTTAATTTTAAAAAATCGAGTTGTCGAAGTCGAACTTTTGATTACAAAAAATTATGTGGAAAACCCAAAAAATATGTGAAATATGTACAAATTATTTTCTATACCGGAAGTATATGTCCCGAAGCAAAGCGAAAAAATGCATTTTATATATAATCAAAAATAAAAAACAGCACAGCTGAAAACCTGACAGCTTTTTGTGCGGCGAACTGTCAGAGAAAGATCAAGGGAGCGATAGAGAATGTCGGAACTGCTTAATATTACAACCCCTGTTGCGCCTAAGAACTACGATTTTTCACCCAAAAACAACCTCCAGCAGACCCAGACCGATCAGGTCTTCAACCTCGGCGACACTACCAAGGTACAGAAATCCACCGAGCGCGATCAGGAGTACGCAAATCAGGACAACAAGGACGGCACGACCCTTAATGTCGACATTTCGCCGACCAAGGATCCTGCCGCAGGGATAAACGTTCTGCGCTCGATAATAGGAGAAGAAACCGTTCTCGCCCTGCGCGACAGCGGAAACGCCGATATTCTCAACAAGGTCACGGAATTCGCCAACGAGGTAATGCTTAACCCCTCGAACGTTTCGGGGGATATGATCGAACAGGAAAAGCAGTCCACAGCCTTCAGCGACCCTATCTGGAGCAATATGAAGAACATCCTTATGAACACATCCTCAAGCGATGTCGGGGAAGCTGTTCTCCAGTTCACAAAGGCGGCAGCCGACGCTTCTTCCCGTGACAGCATTGTCGAATCGGTCGCGGAAAACCTGCGTTTCCTCGCTGCGACCGCCGCACCGACCCGTTCTCTTGCGCAAAGGCTCTCGGATCTGGCGGACGGACTTACAAAGGATAATTTCATCGAACTGAAAAGCGATATGCTTGCAATGCTGAATGAACTGCGAAGCAGTCTGCTTATGAACGACAAGACCGAAAACCTTATTTCGCTTGCGATATACAACATTTCGCGCTTCAACGGCAGCACAACGGCGCTCGGCGAAAGCTTCAACGCCATACTCGATATGACTTCAAATCAGGAGCAGGCGGAGGCTCTCCGTCAGCTTTTTATGAACTATATAGAAAATGCAGACCTGCCGACCGACATAAAGCTTGCATCGCTCAACAGCATCGTTCAAGGCTCGGTTTCGCCGTTCAGTTCGCTTTCGCTGCTTTCCGAAAAGGTCGGAGCTGCTCTGAACGAATCGACCGTTCCTGCCGCATATCTTGAACAGAATATGCAGAATATCCCATCGGACGGCGGACTCGATTCCCTGCGTGAGCTGTTCTCGCTTATGCTGCCGGGAACGATGAACGGAGCGTTGAACAGCATACTTAAAAGCTACGATTCCACGGGCAATGTTGCTTCGCTTATCGACAGGCTTAGCATTATGATAAACTCGGTCGATGATATGGAAAAGAAAACAATGCTCGCAGGAAAAACCAACGAGATACTTGCAAATCTGCCGTTCCTTGAAAAGGACGTTTCATTCGCATCGGACTCGATACTTAATCAGCAGTCGCTTATACTGCTTTCGCAGAAGCTCGGAGCAAATCTTAACGAATCGCTTGCGACCGTTACTCCGTCACAGCTTTCGGCAATGCTCAGCACGATAGAAACGCAGTTCGGCTCTGCTTCGATAAGAGCCGTATTCGCAGCGATACTTCCGTCCGATTCGCTCAACGAACTCAACCTTATACTGCGAAGCTTCAACGCTTCGGGCGACCTCAACAAGCTTATCGACAACCTAAGCATTGCGCTCAATTCCGTAAACGATATGGATAAGAAAATTATCCTTGCACAGAGCATAAATCAAATGCTCGGTAACCTCACATCGGCTGACGGAATCAAATACAAGCCGCCTACGTCAATGGAAAATCTTATGGATTTTCTGTCAAAAAACATCAACGATTCATCGCTCAAATCGCTTTCGTCAATGAGCCGTTCGGACATTATGCAGGGCTTTCTTTCCACGCCCGGAGCAATGACTCCGCTGCTGCATTTTCTTGTTCCGATAAATGACAACGGCTTAAAGGCGTTCGGCGAGCTTTGGGTCGACCCTGACGCCGAGGGCAAGACCGCAGGCGAGGATTCGCGGCATATGTTCCTCTGCTTTGAAATTGAGGATATGGGCTATTTTGAGTTGGAAATACAGTCCTACGGCAAAAAGCTGAACGTTTCGCTGCTCTGTCCATCGGGAACGGAAAGCCTTTTCAAGCCGCTGCGCGACAGCATACCGAAAATTGCTTCCGCAAACGGCTATTCCGCAGAGAACACAAACATCGGCACGGTAATAAAGCGGCGCGACCTTACGCAGGTATTCCCGAAGATACGCGAAAAAAGGAGCGGTCTGAATGTCAAGATATAGAAAGCCTATCACAAACGGCGCAGCTGTTGCGCTTAAATACAACCCCGAGCAGGACTATACTCCCGTTGTTGTCGCATCGGGTCACGGCAAGGTCGCAGAGCGCATAATCAACCTTGCCGAAGAAAACGGCGTTCCCGTTTACCGTGACGATTCCACGGCGGCAATGCTCACAATGTTAAGCGTTGGCGAGGGTATTCCTCCCGAGCTTTATCAGGTCGTTGCAGGCATTTATGTTCAGGTGGTTTCGCTTGCAAAAAAGGGATTTTAATGATGTATCAAATGTAAAAAAGGACATAATATAAATGAGAAGAACAGTTTTTCTTTTCGCAGCGATACTTGCGCTAACTCTGACTTCGTGCAAGGCTGCCGAACCGATGGCAGAAGTAACGGAAACTACCGCCGAAACAACGGAATTATCCGAAACAGCAAGCACAGCAGAACAGACCGCAGCCACAACCACCGAAACAGCTCCCGAAACCAAAATGACGGAAGAATCAACGAAAGCCACACCCGAAATAATAACGGCTGCTCCGATGACTGCGACCGTTGAAGAAACTGCAGCCGAATGTCATTGCCCCACCGAATGGCAGCACAAATACTCGGAGTATCTCAATAGCCTTGATTTTCTTGCAGGCGGCATATATCTTGGCGACATAAACGGCGATGATATCCCCGAAGCTGTCATTGAAATAAATCCGTATGAAATGACGGAGATACTTTATTTCAATGATGAAGGTATGCAGGTTTTGGAACTTGATACCACTTCGGTATGGGGCAGCGTTCGCTATATCCCCGATACAAAGCAGATACTCCTTATGCCTATGCGAGGTCACACTTGGGGAACCTACGGTTATGAAGGATACTATCTTTATGATTGGAACGGCTCGGACTTTGAAGTTACCTCGACAATTTTCCGTGAATCGGGAATGTATTTCATTGACGAGGACGGAACGGAACATTCCGAACTTGGTCAGGGTTATATTGACGGAATCGCAGTCGATAACGGCACCTTTGAAGACAAACTTGCGGAATTTGAAAAGTTGTGTGACGAGAACAGCTATTTTCCCGTTGCTTATATCAATGACAGCAATGAAAAACCCAATCCCGACCCCGAAAGCGTAAAAGAATATATTAAAACGAATTTCCCATGCTTTAACAACTGGGATATAATTAATTTTTAAATAACGAAAGGATACTATTATATATGAAAAACAGAAACAAAGATGTTTCCCTTATCCAGTTCACGAAAGCCGCTCTGCCTATCTCGATAGCATTGTCGCTTATATTCCTGCTCGGCGGCTTTATCGTTTATAAGGCTATCGTTGCATACAATCACTACGAGCGCTGGAAAGACTATGACGAGTGCGGCTTGTCCTAAGGAGAACGCAAGATGTACATCTATAACGCTGAAATTCACACAATGGAGGGCGATGCGCCTTTCCTTGGCTACATCGTGACCGAGGGCAAAAAGATAGCAAAGGTATGCAAGGGCGTTCCCGAGGTCATCCCACCAGACAGCTTTGACGCAGGCGGAAAGAAGCTTTTCCCCGGCTTTATCGACCCACATTCCCATATCGGACTTATCGGCGACGGAATGGGTGTTGAGGGCGAGGACGTCAACGAGGACACCGACCCCGTAACGCCGCAGCTTCGCACTATTGACGGCATAAACTGCTTCGACCGCTGCTTTTCGGACGCTGTTGCCTGCGGTGTTACGACCGCTGTCACGGGCGTTGGCTCGTCCAACCCGATAGGCGGCGACTTTATCGCAGTAAAAACGCACGGCAGATGCGCCGATGAAATGCTTATCCGCAAGGTCGGGATAAAATTCGCGCTCGGTGAGAACCCGAAGTCCACCTTCTCCGACAAGGACAGCGCTCCCGTCACACGAATGGCGACCGCCGCAATTATCCGCGAGGCGCTTTTCAAGGCAAAGCGTTACCTTGAAGATAAAAACGAAGCTATCGAAAACGATGAATCGCTGCCCGAATTCGATATAAAATCCGAGGCGCTCATTCCGCTTTTGGAGCATAAGCTTAAAGCGCATTTCCATTGCCACCGTGCGGACGATATTATGACGGCCGTGCGCATTTCAAAGGAATTCGAACTTGACTATGTGCTTGTGCATTGCACCGAGGGACATAAAATAGCCGATATCTTAGGCAGAGAGCAAGCCGCCGCACTTACGGGACCCATTATCTGCGACAGAGGAAAACCCGAGCTTGCGGAGCTTACAACAGCAAACGCAGGAATTCTCTCGGAAAACGGCGTAAAGGTCGCGATTTGCACCGACCACCCCGAAATTCCCGTCCAGTACCTTGCAGCAAGCGCAGCATACTGCGTAAAAGCAGGACTTTCCAAAGAAGAAGCTTTGAAAGCGCTTACGATAAACGCCGCGCAGATAATCGGCATTGACGACAGAGTGGGTTCGATAAAAGCAGGAAAAGACGCAGATTTTGCGATTTTGACAAAAAATCCTTTTGAAATACCGAAAGACGAATTATACACCTGTGAAGTTGCCGAAACCTATGTCGGCGGCCAATGCGTGTTTAAGAAAATATAAACTGCGGTGTGGACAGACACACGGAAAGAGGAAAAAATGAAAGAACAAGACAGAAACCAGATCGAGACCACCGTT
>CAMJES010000012.1 GCA_946404705.1 uncultured Ruminococcus sp.
TGGATTATTCTATCTGTCGTCTTTGTCTATAGAACGGTTTGGAATTAGTATTAAACGCAATTTGATTGATTTTCTGCAATCAATTCGGTGAAATACACTAATTCCGCATTACGCATTCCGAATTCCGAATTAAATCAAACGGGTTTCCGCCCCCTACAAAATATGGATTTGAGTAAAAACGAAAGAGGTATTCAAAATGGCAAAGGTATATAACATCGCAATTGACGGCCCTGCAGGTGCAGGAAAAAGCACGATAGCAAAGGCTGCCGCAAAGCAGCTCGGCTTCATCTATGTTGACACGGGTGCGCTTTACAGAGCGGTCGCACTTGAAATGATGTCGAGGGGCATTTCGCCGAATGATAAGGAAAGGGTCATTGCCGAGCTGGAAAAGTTTGGTGACGGATATTTCTCTCTGCGCTTTATTGACGGCGTTCAGCACGTTTTTTCGGGCGAAAAGGACGTTTCGAGCATGATACGCACCCCCGAGGTTTCAATGGGAGCGTCTGCGGTTTCGGCTATCCCCGAGGTGAGAAAATTTCTGTTCGAGCTGCAGCGTGACATTGCGGCGAAAAACAGCGTTATTATGGACGGTCGTGACATCGGCACGGTCGTACTGCCGAACGCCGACTTGAAGATATTTCTCACGGCTTCTGCGGAAGTCCGAGCAGAGCGCCGCTTCAAGGAGCTTGCCGAAAAGCCCGACTGCCCGACATACGAGCAGGTGCTTTCTGATATCAAGCAGCGTGATTACAACGATATGCACCGTGAAACCTCTCCCTTGAAGCAGGCTGATGACGCTGTCCTTGCGGATACCTCCGAGCTTGATCTTGACGGTGCAATAGCTCTTATAATTTCGATGATAAAGGAAAAATGTGCGCTGTAAGCGTAGATAATATGGATTTATACCGCAAAATGTATAAAAAATCAGAAAAGTATTGTGCAATTATACAAATCTATGCAAGAAATGAAAAATTTTCGACTTTTGGATTGTATTATAAGTGTAAAGGGTGCGCAGAACGTTTAAAACAATTGTGGGATTTTGCTTTGACCGAATGCGCACTGCTTTACAGCAAGCATTTCGTTGAAAACGGCACGGCATAACTGTTCACAACCAAAAGCCAAAGCCATGATTTACCTTTAAAGTGAGATTTTATTCAACGAAAAATAAGGGAAATGTCTGACCCTCGGTTTCCTGCAGATCCTCGGAAACCGTTCGTTTTCGGGGATTTTTTGCTGATACTAATTCCAAAGCAACCTATAGACAAATCTTCGGATAAAATAATCCAATTCTGCGTCAAGCTCCCTTGAAAGGCGGCAGCCTACTTGCGGTCGCTCTCCAAGGTAAACAAGTTTACCTACTTGGATTATTCTATCTGTCGGCTTTGCCTATAGAACGATTTGGAATTAGTATAAGAATGGGTATATCGTTTTCCCGAAAGTGACGGACAAAAGAAAGGAGCATAATCAAATGAAAACTAAAGCAACAAAAAAAATCGCGGCAGCGGCAATGGCAGTAATGTTAGCAGTCGGAACGGGTGCATTGCCTGCTTTGGCAGAGGTGAAAACTGCACTTAGTCTGTCGGCTACGCAGACTGCTGAGCAAAAGGATATGAAGGAGGCTCTCACCGCTGTAAAAAAGCGCGTGACGATACCCGAACGGCTCACCGAGTTCAAGTACAGCACATCGACAAAATACGGAACGGAATGTTTCGACTTCACTTGGAGAGATAAGGAGTATAAGGAAACTATCCAGATCTCCTATGCAAACGGTGTGATTCTCTCTTACAATTACAATGATAACCGCAATGCCGATAATAAAGAGGTAAAGCAGAGCTTTGCAAAGCTTACCGATGAAAAGCTGCTTGAAGCCGCAAAAAAACATATAAAGCAGCTCAATCCCGACATTTACAGCAAGGTAAAGTTCAAAGTAAACAGAATAGACCTTTTCGGTGATAATGCAACGGTTTCCTTCGACCGTGTTGAAAACGGTATCGCTGTTGAAGGAAACGGCGGAAGCATAACCTTGAACAAAAACACGGGCGAGCTTGTTTCAATGGGCGTTGAATGGTTCTGGAACGGCACAAAATTTGAAAAAAGCTCAACAAGGCTCTCTGCCGATAAGGCAAAGGCAAAGTATAAAGAGCTTACAACGCTTACGCCTATTTACCGCATTATTGATGAATATAACGAAAAAACAGGAAAATCGGAGCAGAAAGCTGTTATTCTCTATATTCCCGATTTCAGCGATGAGATAGACGCATTTACGGGCAAGCCTTCGACAATTTGGGACGATATGCATAATGACAAAGGCAGCAGGACGTTCAGCTATTACTACTTTAACGAATTGACTGCTGAGGAGGCTACGGACGATTGCGATACAGAGGCAGGAGTGGGATTTACCGAGGCTGAGCTTAAAGAGATCGAAGCGGATAAGAATATGCTCAAAAAGGACGAGATAACCGCCCTGCTCAATAAGTGCAAATACACCAAGATGCCCGACTATGTCAAGCTGCAGAACGCTAACCTTTATAAGAACGAGGAAACGGAAGAGTATTTCTATGATATCACATACATCGGCGGAGAGGATGAAGCTGTCGACGTCGAAGAGGTCATGGACGAAGACGACAATGTTGTTTCATACTCAAATGTAACAACAGCCAAAGAACCGTATTTCTATATGTATGTAAAGCTCAACGCTAAAACAGGCGAGGTTCTGCAGTTCAATAAGAACGTATCAAAAAATTATGATGACACCAAGGCTTATCCGGTAAAGTCGAATGCAAAGATCGCCGAAGCTGCCGCAAAGTATTATTACGGTGATGTTTTCGGTGAATATAAGGCTGACGAGGGCAACAGCGCAATTGCGGATTATACAATTGACAAGGACGGCAATAAGCATTATTGGAAAACCTCAAGAGTGTATAAGTTCACCAGATATGTCAACGGAGTACAGGTCGAGGGTGATGCTATCAGTATCAATGTTGATAAAACGGGTGAGGTTCTGTCTATTTCGAAGCATTATACCGATGTAAAATTCCCGTCCGTACCCGAATTCAGCAAGGATAAGGCATTTGAGCAGCTGTTTAAGCAGATAAAGCTCAACCTCTATTATGACGGTTACTACAAACCCGACGGAACGGTAAAGACCTACCTGCTTTATGATATCAACAGCTATATACTTGACAGCAAGTACAGAGTTGTCAGCTGGGATGGAACGGTACTTCCTGCGGAAAAAGATGATGATACCGCATATACCGATATCAAGGGAATAGCAGAGGAAACAGCAATAACCACGCTCGCGCGCTACGGAATTACGCTTGAAAGTGAGAATGGAAAGTTCAATCCGAACGGAAAGCTCACCGATAAGGAGTTTGCGGCTGTCGTATATAAAGCAACGCGCAACTATGTACCGTATTATATTGAGTGCGGCAATTATAAGCAGGAAGAAGCAGAAAAAATGCTCACACGCAAGGAAGCCGCAAAGGTGTTTGTTGATATATACGGCGGCTCGGACTATGCCGAACTCAAGGGAATATACCGTTCACCGTTCACGGACGTTGCGACCTCCGATGAATATGTCGGATATATCGCAATAGCGAAAGCACTCGGCTTTGCAAGTGCAGACAGCAACGGAAACTATAATCCCGATAAAACAGTTACAAGAGCGCAGGCAATGCAGATGCTTTATAACTACATAAAAAGGCTGAAATAAAATGCGGAATTCGGAATGCAGAATGCGGAATTGCCGTTAAAACCGCGAAGCGCCGAGCGTTTTGACCCGACATCGTATGAACAGCTATGCACGGGAAAACGACAATTGTTGTTTCATAAAAAAACTTGACATATCGTTTAAAATGACTTATAATATAAACAAAGAGAGCATACCGATAGACGGTCGCTCCCAATAGTTGGTTAAAAGATATAACCGCCAAGTTGGTAGCTCGGGCGGTTATTTCTTTTTATTATTGCTATTCTGCATTAACTGTATAACAGCGCAAATAAGTAAACCTAAAGTAAGTACCTCAAGAATTCCCATAGCAAAAATCCCCTGCAAAAACTTGCAGGGGATAATTTTATATCATTCCACTTTAGAATCCAAGTATCGCTTTAAAGCTGTCAGCGATCTTTGTCTGGAGCGCATCTGCTTCTGCCTGTGTTTTGCCGGTCGTTGTGTAGTATGCCTTGATCTTCGGTTCTGTACCTGAGGGACGGATAACTACCGATGCGCCGTCTGTAAGTGTGAATGTGAGAACATCGGACTTCGGAAGTGTTATCATTGTCTTTGCGCCGCTTGCGGTATCGGTTGAGGTGCTTGCGATATAGTCGTCAAAGCGTGTAACCGTAAGTCCGCCGATCTCCTTCGGTGTATTTGTACGGAGTCCGCTCATGATCTCCTTCATTCTTTCCATGCCGCTTGCGCCCTCGCAGGTGAACGACTGCTGGGAGTGCTTATAAACGCCGTACTTATTGTACATATTCTCTCTTGCTTGAAGAAGTGTGATACCCTGTGTACGGTAGAATGCTGCCATTTCACAGATAAGCATTGATGCAACAACTGCGTCCTTATCTCTTACATAAGAGCCTGCAAGGTAGCCGTAGCTCTCTTCAAAGCCGAAGATATAGCGGTTTTCTTCGCCCTTTGCTTCAAGGAAGCCGATCTGCTCGCCGATGAACTTGAAGCCTGTGAGGACGTTTATCATCTTTACGCCGTAGTTATCGGCAATTTTCTGCGCGATATCTGTTGTAACGATAGTCTTAACTGCGATAGGATCGGTAGGCATTGTGCCGAGCTTAGTTCTTTCGCAGCAGATATATTCGAGAAGCATTGCTCCGACTTCGTTTCCCGTGAAAAGAACATATCCGTTATCGGAGGGAACTGCGATACCGACACGGTCGCAGTCGGGGTCTGTTGCAAGCAGGAGGTCGGGCTTTACTGTTTCGCAAAGCTTAAGTCCGAGTTCAAGAGCTTCCTTTATCTCGGGGTTCGGGAAAGGACAAGTTGTGAAGTTGCCGTTAGGATATTCCTGCTCGGGAACGACTGTAACTTCCTTGATGCCGATCTTGTCGAGGATAGCACGAACGGGCTTGTTGCCTGTGCCGTTGAGCGGAGTGTAAACAACTTTAAGTCCGCTTGAAGCAACGAGGTCGGTGTGTATGCCCTGCTTTGAAACGTTATCGAGATAGCTGTCGATAACGTCCTTGCCTATATAGCTGATAGTTCCGTCAGCAACGCCCTGCTCAAAGTCAATGAACTTTGCGCCGCCGAACATCGGAACGCTGTTGATATTCTTAAGCACGATCTCAGCTGCGCCGAGTGTGAGCTGGCAGCCGTCCGAGCCGTAAACCTTGTAGCCGTTGTACTTTGCAGGGTTGTGGCTTGCGGTAATAACGATACCTGCGCTGCACTTCAATGCTCTTACAGCGTAAGAAAGCATCGGTGTAGGCATAAGCTCGGAGTAGATATGTACCTTGATGCCGTTTGCAGCAAGTACGGAAGCGGCAGTTTTAGCAAAAACGTCCGACTTGATTCTGCTGTCGTAAGCGATAGCAACGGACGGATTTGAGGGGAATGCTTCCTTAACATAGTCCGCAAGACCCTGAGTAGCGCGTCTGATAGTGTATATATTCATTCTGTATGCGCCTGCGCCGATAACGCCGCGAAGGCCGCCCGTACCGAATTCAAGGTCGCGGTAGAATCTATCTTTGATGGCTTCGTCATCGCCTGCGATGGATTTAAGCTCGGTCTGAAGATCGGGGTCGTCAACAGCCTTTTCGCACCAGAGTTCATAAAGTTCTTTTTCGTTCATAATGCTTCACCTCATAAAAAAGTTGATGTTTATACCGCAATTATGTCTGTTTGCGTTTTTGCGGAATTTCTCAAAATAAATTATAGCATACACAAATACAAAAATCAATGAATAATTGGTTACTAAATAAAATTTTACAACCCATACAACTATTTTAGGTTTGGAAAACGTTTTACATATTCAATTTGACTTTAATAAGATGTAGAAATAATGTATTTTTTGTTGACAGTATTGGATATGTTGGGGTATAATGGTATAAATAATTTCGTTTAAAAAAAATAGGGGTCTGAAAATGGAAGATCTATCTCAGATAATACAAAAATCGATTGTTATTATAATTATAGCGTCATTTCTCTTCTTATTGTTGTTTCAAGCTTTTTATAAAGGCAGAAAAAGGCAGATTATCGTGTTAAAAAAACGCATAACCGAATATCAGGGGTTCAATACCACACGTTCAAAGCTTTCTTCTGTACGGCATTATACGGTCAACTGCAAATTTATTGATTCCGGCAAGTGCCGAACTTTAGGCTGCTCTTTAGGAATTTACGACGAACTTAAAGAGAATAAAAAAGCTGTTGTTGTAATTAAAATGGGGCATATTATTAAAGTCCTTAAATAAAAAAATCAAACGTCTGTTGAAATCTCCACGCAAGTTTACATAAATTGTTGCAAAAGAATTATAATAATGGTATAATTATAAATGCCGCAGCAGGAAAAGATCTCCTGCGGCGGCAAAGTTTTATAAACTATCGGAAAGGACAGAAAAATTATGAATTTTGAAAAAATATCGGGATTTTTTAAAAGCTCAAACGGCGTGAACAATACCGCTTACTATATCTATGTGCCGACAAATGCGAAGATAAAGGGCGTTGTGCAGATCGTTCACGGAATGTGCGAATATATCGAACGCTATGAGGATTTTGCGGACTTCCTATGCAAAAACGGCTATATCGTCTGCGGAAACGACAACCTCGGCCACGGTGCTTCCGTCGCAAGCGATGAGGACTACGGCTTTTTTGCCGAAAAGGACGGCTGGAAGTTCCTTTGCAAGGACGTTGTAACGCTCACAAGAATGATGCAGGAGAAATACTCCGCTTTTCCGTATTTCCTGCTTGGCCACAGCATGGGTTCGCTTATCGCAAGGACTGTTATCGCAAAATACAGCGAATATTATGACGGCGTTCTTATCCTCGGAACGGCTATGCTCCACGGCGTTACGGACGCCTGCCTTGCGCTTACCGAAAGCACGGCAAAGCTCAAAGGCTCGCACTACCGCTCAAAGGTATATGACCGAATGATGTTCGGAATGTCCAATGCGAAGATAGAAGACCCCAAGACCGACTATGACTGGATAAGCTCCGACCATTCTATCGTTGAAAAATATGCCGAAGACCCGAAATGCACGTTCATTTTCACCGTCAGAGGACTTTATGACCTTATCATGCTGACAAAATATGTCACCGCAAAAAGCTGGGCGGACAAGGTTGCCGACTATCTGCCCGTATTTATCGCAAGCGGCTCGGACGACCCCGTGGGCAGATACGGAAAAGCTCCCGAAGAGGTTTTCCGCCGCCTTACCGAAGCAGGACAGAGTGACGCAGAGCTTCATATCTACCCCGAAATGCGCCACGAGATACTCAACGAGATAGGCAAGCAGGAGGTTTATGACGATATCCTCAGCTGGCTAAACGAGCATAACAAGGAAGCTGACGACCCTTTTGAAACCGAAGACTGCGGAGAGTATTAATATATGTATGCAAAAGTAAACAGCCTCGGACTTTTCGGACTGAATGCGTTCCCTGTCGATGTCGAGATAGAAACGAGCAAGGGAACGCCGTCCTTTGATATAATCGGACTTGCCGATACCGCGATAAAGGAGAGCCGTGAGCGTATCCGTTCGGCTCTGCGCGCTTCGCTGATAAGCTTTCCGCTCAATAAGATAATAGTGAACCTTGCGCCTGCCGATACGAAAAAGACGGGCAGCATTCACGACCTTGCAATCTTCACCGCCTTGCTCTGCGTTACGGGAAACGTTCCTGCGGATATATCGAAAGCGGCATTTATCGGAGAGGTTTCGCTAAACGGCGATGTTCGCGGTGTAAACGGCGTTCTGCCGATGGTTCTGCTTGCGAAAAAAGAGGGCTTTAACGAGGTTTTCGTTCCCGAGATAAACGCCTACGAAGCGAGCGTTGTCGAGGGTATCAAGGTTTACGGAGTGAAAAACACCGCCGAGCTTATAAAGCATTTTGACGGCAGCGAGCCGCTTGCGCCGCAGGATAAATATGTTATCCGTGAGGAGCAGCGTTTCGATACGGTCGATTTTGCCGATGTGAAGGGTCAGCAGCAGGCTAAAAAGGCTCTGGAAATTGCGGCGGCAGGCGGTCATAACGTACTTATGATAGGCGCGCCCGGCTCGGGAAAGTCGATGATGGCAAAGCGCATCACGACAATTCTTCCTGCGATGACGTTTGAGGAATCTATCGAAACTACCAACGTTCATTCGATATGCGGAGTGCTGAACCCCGACACACCTCTCGTTACGAGCAGACCGTTCCGCTCGCCGCATCATACTATATCAAGTGCAGGACTTTCGGGCGGCGGAACTATCCCTCACCCGGGCGAGATATCGCTTGCGCATAACGGAGTGCTTTTCCTTGACGAGCTTGCGGAGTTTGCACGGCCTGCGCTGGAAATTCTCCGTCAGCCGCTTGAAGATAAAAAAGTGACGATTTCAAGGGCAAGCGGCACGGTTACATATCCATGCAGCTTTATGCTGATAGGCGCAATGAACCCTTGTCCGTGCGGATATTTCGGAAGTCCGAACCACGAATGTCGCTGCACAAAGCAGCAGGTCGCAAACTATCTTGCAAAGATAAGCGGCCCAATGCTTGACCGTTTCGATATTCATTGCCGCATAAATCCCGTTGATTTTGAAAGTATATCCTCAAAGGCAAAAGAGGAAAGCTCCGCAGTTATCCGTGAGCGTGTGCAGAAGGCGCGTGAGATACAGAATTCACGCTATAAAGGCACGGGGATAACCTGCAATGCGGCGATTACTGATAATCTTATCGCAGAGGTCTGTCCGCTCACAGATTCGGCAAAGGACACGCTCAAAAACGTGTTTGACAAAATGGGACTATCTGCCCGTGGCTACAACCGAATTTTAAAGCTTTCACGCACTATCGCGGATATGACTGCGGCAGAGGTCATTGATAAACAGCATATTGCGCAGGCTGTTCAGTTCAGGACGCTTGACCGTCAGTTCTGGGGGAAATAAATGAAAGAATTTACCATAAACAAAAATGACAGCGGACAGCGTGTTGACAAGTTTATCGAAAAGGCGGTGCCGCTGCTGCCGAAAAGCCTTATGTATAAGTATATCCGCACAAAGCGCATAAAGCTCAACGGAAAGCGGTGCGAGATCTCCACACGCCTTTGCGAGGACGACATTATGCAGCTTTATATCGGCGATGAGTTCTTTGAAACTGCGCCCGACCGTGTTTTTCTGAGCGTTCCTGCGGATATTTCCGTTGTCTATGAGGACGAAAATATCCTGCTTTGCGATAAAAAGAACGGACTTGTCGTTCACGAGGACGACGAAAACACCGCCGACACGCTGATAAACCGAATTTTACACTATCTTTACGACAAGGGCGAATACGACCCCGAAAGCGAAAACAGCTTCACGCCTGCACTTTGCAACCGCCTTGACCGAAACACGGGCGGAATCGTTATTGCTGCGAAAAACGCCGAGGCTCTGCGCATACTCAACGAAAAAATCAAGGAGCGTGAGCTGGAAAAGCGTTATCTCTGCATTACGGTCGGAGTTCCGCCGAAAAAATCGGACACGATGACAGCCTATCTTGAAAAGGACGAGAAAACCAAGGCCGTTACCGTCACGGACAGAAAAACTCCTCGGAACAAGACGATAATAACCTCTTACAAGGTGCTGAAAACGGACGGAACACTTTCTCTGCTTGAAGTTAAGCTCGACACGGGAAGAACGCACCAGATAAGAGCGCATTTTGCACATATCGGCTGTCCTTTGCTCGGTGACGGAAAGTACGGCATAGGCGAGGTCAACCGCC
This sequence comes from uncultured Ruminococcus sp., assembly GCA_946404705.1. Classification (GTDB taxonomy): domain Bacteria; phylum Bacillota; class Clostridia; order Oscillospirales; family Ruminococcaceae; genus UMGS363. Next base: position 9,896 of record CAMJES010000012.1, read on the forward strand.
GCTACAAGATAAAAACGCAGGCGCTTTATTCCTACAAGCTGAAATTCACGTTCCGCACCGATTCGGGGATACTTGAATATCTCAACGGCAGAGAGTTTACGGTGAACGATGTTTGGTTCAAGGACAAGTTTATAAGGTGAATCTACCCCCCAAGCTTGGCAGGATATTTTGGCGGATAGATATATTCATTAAATTATGACAAAAAAACTTTGGTCAGGTTGTCGGCTTTCAATGAAGGTATGCTTTTAATATACCGCATTGTCCGAGCAATCGAACCAAAGGCTTTTTTAGTTATAAATTGGAGCTTTTTAGTAACTATGTAGGCGTTTATTATTGTGAAAGAAGTCCAATCACAACAATTCCCATAAAAGAAGTTCCGATAATTCCGAGAACAAAACCGGCTTTCTGCATGGCTTCACTGTAACCGCGCTTTTTTGCAGCTGCAGCAAGACAAATAGCAACTATTCCTGCAGCAAGTCCTAACAAAGCTATAAACGATGCGACACCGTCGTTGTCAACCAAAAACAACAATAAAAACGATACCAAAGATCCTATTCCGCATATCATTGATGCCATTCCTTGTGTTTTTCCTTCCATAATAAAGCCCTCCAAATAAAAATATTTTTATGTATCATAATTCGCAAAACCAAAACCATTATTAGTTTGTTAATAAGCTGTTTTCAGAAAAATGTTTAATACATCTATGATACCAACAAATAACAACAATCAAAAACAAAAAAGAAACTATATTATAGTTCTTTTATATTTTGATTTAGCTTTTATGATAACATAATGTTATTATATATGTATATTCTACCATAAATGTTTAAATATGTCAACATAATAAATGCTGTTATTAAGATTTTGTGAATGTTGTCCAATAAATGCGCTTTATTATAGAATGATTTCGTGTAATAACATTGCAAGATCAATTAATGCGAAGCAAACATTTTATAATTGACTTTTGCGGTTTGATGCTTTAAAGCCATTCTTTGGATTGGTCGGTGTTTTGAAATTTTTGGGTATAAATATGCATTAGTTTCTATTGATTTTTTCGAAATAATATGGTATAATGAACTAAATACCATTCTCACGAATGTATATTTTCGGGAATATTCACGGATAAATGTATAGATCCGTATTTATTAAGGAGATGAGTTTATGATAGGCGACCTTCATTGCCACACTACTCTTTCGGACGGTTCGCTCGGTATTGAGGATATTATCGTTCAGGCAAAGAAAACGGGTGTTGATTTTATTTCGATAACCGACCATGACACAATGTCGTCAATAAGCCGCGCAAAGGTTCTCGGCGAGCGCTATGGCGTTCAGACCATTCCCGGAGTGGAGCTTTCGGCTTGGGATAAGAAGCGAAACCGCAAGGTACATATTCTTTGCTATGCGCCGCAGAAGCCCGACCGTCTTGAAGGACTTTGCATAAAATCCTGCGAGATAAGGCGGAAATGCGCTGCCGAAATGGTGGAAAACGTCATGAAGCTTTACCCTATCACGGCAGAAAGCGTTATGAAACACGCTACCGGCTCAAAGAGCATCTTCAAGCAGCATATCATGCATGCACTTATTGAATATGGATATACGACACATTTCTACGGAAAACTCAACCATAAGCTTTTCAATCACGAAAACGGAACCTGCATCGTTGAGCGTGAATATCCCGATGTTAATTTCGTGCTTGACCTTATACATTCGTCAAAGGGCGTTGCAGTTATGGCGCACCCGATGATGTACGACTCCGCCGAGCTTCTTGAAGAGCTTGCGCAGAACGGCAAAATTGACGGAGTTGAGGTTTATCACTACTCCGCAAGCGAGGAACAGCAGGCGAAGCTCCTTGAAACCGCCGAAAAATACGATCTTATCGTAACGGGCGGCTCGGATTTCCACGGAATTTACAACGAACGCCCGACACATATCGGAAACTATTATACATCAAAGGAAAACATTGACAGAATTATCAAGCTTGCAAATAAAACAAAGTAAAGAGGTTACTGAAAATGACTTATGATTTCACACCGAGAGGTGTTTGTTCAAGAAAAATAACTATTGAGCTTTCCGACAGCGGCGTTATCGAAAATGTTCGCTTTATGGGCGGCTGCAGCGGAAATACTCAGGGCGTTGCGGCTCTTGTAAAGGGAATGAGCGCAAAGGAAGCTATCTCCCGAATGAAGGGCATCGACTGCAACGGCAGAGGAACTTCCTGCCCCGACCAGCTCGCAAAGGCGCTGACCGAGGCGCTTGAAAAGCTGTGAGAGTGCTGACGGATATAGGCGGAATAGGCTGGAAAGCGCTGTTTGTGATTGCTGTGCTTGGATTTTTATTCGGCCTTTCGCCCGTGTTCAATCCGAGCGTTCATCTCAACCTCGGGAACTATATTATAATGGCGGCGTGTGCAGTTCTTGCGCTGCTTGCCGTTTTCCACAGCAGGATCTTTGCGCTTATAAAAGAAAACAAGACTGCAAGGATAATTTTCTGCGTGATCGCGGCAGCGACGGCGGTGTTTGTCATAATTTCGGCTGTTATCTCCGTTATGATGATAAAGGCGGCGAACGACAAGCCCGATTCTCCGTCAGCGGTAATCGTCCTCGGCTGCCGTGTTAACGGAGAAAACCCGAGTCCGATGCTTATGCAGCGCATAAATGCGGCTTACAGATGCCTTGAAGAGTTCCCCGAAGCGGTCGTTATCGCCTCGGGCGGAAAGGGTGCGGACGAGCTTATCTCCGAAGCCGAATGCATAAAGCGTGAGCTGGAAAGGCGTGGAATAGCTCCCGAAAGGATAATCCTCGAGGAAAATTCCACAAGCACAAGAGAAAATATGCTCTTCTCGAAAAAGATACTTGAAGAAAGAGGTATCAAGGGCGAAATTTCGATAGTTTCAAACGAGTATCATCTCCTGCGCGCAAGAACTATTGCAAAGGAGCAGGGACTTAATGTAAAATGCTGCGCCGCAAGGACAGTCCGCTTCTATCTTCCTGCCTACTGGGTGAGGGAGATATTCGGAAATGTTTACGAATTTCTGTTTTAGGCAAAAGTTTTGCGGAAATTGCGTATGTGCAAAATCCGCTTTCGCTTAATTTTCACTTGATTTTGTATTTTTTGACATAGTAATAGGTTATAATTGTAATATGAAAATATGCCGCACTATATTTAAATGTGCGGCTTTGCTGTAATTATATCACACGAAAGGATTCTTTTCTATGAAAAAAATGCTTTTTGTTTTTAATCCACACGCAGGAAAAGGGCAGATAAGGTTTCATCTTTTGCAGATCCTTGAGATATTTACAAGGGCAGGCTATGACGTAACGGCGCATCCGACACAGTCGAAGCTGGACGCTGTCAATGTTATCACCGAGCAGGGCGCAGATTATGACGTTATCGTTGTCAGCGGCGGCGACGGCACGATGAACGAAGCGATAAAGGGCATAATGAATATCGGCGTGAAAGTACCGCTCGGATATATACCTGCAGGAACGATGAACGACTTCGCTTCAAGCCTCGGAATACCGCACAATATGACCGACGCTGCCGATAAGATAGTATCGGGCGAAACCGCCGAGGTCGATATCGGCGCGTTCAACGATGAATTCTTCACTTATGTCGCAGGCTTCGGCGCGTTCACCGATGTAAGCTACGGCACTTCGCAGCAGATGAAGAACGTTTTCGGCAGCCTTGCATATATCGCCGAGGGACTTCGCATAAAAAGGCTCAACAGCATGAAGCCGTATCGCGTGAAGATCGAATATGACGGAAATGTCATCGAAGACGACTTTATATATGGTATGATATGCAACTCGATGTCGGTCGGCGGATTCAAGGGTCTTGGCGGCAAGGACGTTCTTATGAATGACGGAATTATGGAAGGACTTTTCATAAAGAACCCCAAGAACCTTATCGAGCTTCAGCAGATAATAAACGCGCTGCTTGCACGAAATCTTGAATCGGAGTATTTCTACTATTTTAAAACGGGAAAAGCGGTCGTAACGGCTGAGGAGGAGATACCGTGGACGCTGGACGGCGAATTCGGCGGAAACGTTGCAAGAGCGGAGATATCCGCAAATAACAAGGCTATATGTCTTTTCGCATCGCCTGCTTTGAAGATACTCGGCGGAACTGCCGATGTTATCCCCGAAGCTTATGTTGACGAATCGGATCCGTCCTATTATTATTCGGAGGAAAATGACGACCCAACGGAATAATTGATACAAACCGGAAACCTTGCAGATTGGTTTCCGGTTTTTGTTTTGGAAGCTTATCGATCGATTTTTCGAGCTTTTAACGGTATTTTTGCGGCGAAAATGCGGCGAAAAGGCAATTTTACCTTTTTACTAATAGATGCCTAAAATAATTAGGCTTCGTTTGTGCAGATTGTATAGAATAGTCAGAAAAATTTTAAACAATCGGTTGAAAATTGTCGACTTAACTTACATTTTATGGAATGAAAACCAAAAATTAACATTACAAAAATATAATTAGGCTCAGGTTTATGCGCTTTGCATAAACCTTTTTGGAAATAAATCCCATAAAACTCCATATTTCTGCTTTTAGCAAGTCCTTTTTTGGGGGGCAAAAAAGCCTGTTTTGTGCAATGTCAACAAAAAAGGGGTTGTCGGAAATTTGACAAACGGTTATTTTGATTTTATAATAGCTAAAGTCGCTAAAGATTACAAATGGGTTACAACAGGCGCAAAACTCAAATTAAGCTTACCTCGATTTGAACTGCCGTGCAAACTCGCTTAAAATCAAAAGCAATGAAAAAGGAGATTTTATGAGCAGACCTATTAAACTACCGTTAAAAAGCTTGCAGGATGTAAAAAAACACAAGATCGTTTCAATTTGCACTGCTGCTGCAGCCGGAATTGTAATTCTTCTGCTGGTTATTGTTTCAGCCGTTAAGCTTTCTTCGCAGGAGCGTGTTTTTGAAGCAGACCTTGTAAACGCTGCGCACATAGGCGAAGGAACTATCACGATCAATCCGAATCCATTCTGCAAAGTAAGCGTTTTTGCCGATGGCGAAAACCATGTTGTAAGAGCAAGAGGCAGCGTTTCCGACGCTCTCGATGCTGCAGGGATCGACGTTGACGATGACGACCTTATCAATGTAGGCCTTGCCGAACCGCTTAACGCAAATACAAATATTATCATCAACCGTGTCGAATATGTTACCGAAGTTAAGCTTGAAGCTATCGACTATGCGACCGAGTACAAGGAAGACGACAGCTACGTTATCGGCTATTCCAAGGTGCTTGTGGACGGAGAAGAGGGCGAACTCGCCAAGACTATCTGCCACACATACGTTGACGGAAAGCTCGCAAGTTCGGATGTTGTCAGCACGGAAGTTACCGAAGAGCCGGTCGATGAAGTTATTGTGACCGGTACTGCCGAGGTGAATCCTATCGCGGCAATGAGCATCTCACAGCTTGAAGTTCCCGATGACCTTGCGCTTGACGAAAACGGCGTTCCGACATCATATTCTCAGGTTCTCACCGGTAAATCCTGCGCATACAGCGCGCGTCCGACGGCAAAGACCGCTTCGGGCAGACAGGTCAAGGTCGGCTACGTTGCGGTTGACCCCTCGATAATCCCATACGGAACGGAGCTTTATATCGTTTCGACAGACGGCAAGTACGTTTACGGCTACGCTGTTGCAGCCGATACGGGAACGGCTCTTCTCGACGGCAGGATCCTCGTTGACCTTTTCATGGAAAGCTACGAGGCAAGCTGCGAATGGGGCGCAAAGCAGGTTAACATTTACGTTTTATAAGATAGATAAACAAAACGGATAGGAAAGGCTCCCTCTGCTTTCGGGCAGGGGGAGCTTCGTTTTTACTTGACAAAATCCTATTTATGTGGTATATTTTACCCAAAAGGAGATGCTTATTATGGAATTTAAAGAGCTTATCGAAAAAAGAAGAAGCATAAGGTCGTTTGAGGAGAATGTTACCGTTACAGAGGAAGATGTTAGGAAGATAATTTATGCCGCACAGCAGGCGCCCTCGTGGAAAAACTCGGAAACGGGCAGATACTACATAGCCGTTTCGCAGGAGATGATAGAAAAGCTTCGTACCGAGTGCCTTGCCGAATACAACCGCAATAATACCAAGAACGCAGCAGCTATAATCGTTACCGCTTATGTTTCCAACCGCTCGGGCTTTGAGCGTGACGGCAGCGCAACCAACGAACGCGGCAACGAATGGGGTGCTTATGACCTCGGACTGCAGAATATGAACCTTATCATGGCTGCACGGGATATCGGATTTGATACGCTTATAATGGGTCTTCGCGATTCGGCAAAGCTGCATGAGCTTTTCGGCATTCCCGAAGAGCAGCACGTTATGTCGGTCATTGCCGTGGGAAAAAGAGCCGCCGAACCTGAGAAGCCTGTCAGAAAGAATTTCGAAGATATAGTGAAAATGTTTTGACCTTAACACTATATATAGTGTTTGCGAAAAGTAAGAGCCGTTCCGTCAAGCCTTTCGGAACGGCTCTTTTTGTCAATCCGCAATATCACCAAAAAAATTTTGAGAAAATCATATAAAACGCCGACCGTGAAAATCTGTAATGCCCTTGTTTTTAATTGTGAACTGTGATATAATTCAATATATGGTGCTGTAAAATAAAGTATTTTACAATATATAGTGTGCAAATAGGCTTTAAACGTTTGATGAAAGCCGCTATCTTATGCGGATATAATAAATGCAGACGATTTCGGAAAGATATCAAAGGGCAGAGAACAGGGAGGAAACACGCAAAATGAAGATCATCAAAAGAAACGGAGCGGAAGAGGTATTTGACGTTAAAAAGATAGTCAATGCCATTGCAAAAGCTAACAACGCCGGCGAGAAGAACGAGCTTAACGAAGGCCAGATAGAAGATATCGCCGATTATATAGAGTATAAGTGCGCAAAGATCGGCAGAGCGGTTTCTGTCGAGGAAATTCAGGATATGGTCGAGGGTCAGATCATGGCAAAGGGCGCATTCGATGTTGCGCGCCGTTATGTAAAATACCGCTATACACGTTCGCTCGTCCGTAAGGCAAACACAACGGACGACCGTATCCTCACGCTGCTTGAATGCAATAACGAAGAGGTAATGCAGGAAAACTCCAACAAAAACCCCGTTGTCAACAGCGTTCAGCGCGACTATATGGCAGGCGAGGTGAGCCGCGACATAACAAACCGTCTGCTCCTGCCGCCCGATATCGTTGAAGCCGACAAGAACGGACTTATCCATTTCCACGATTCCGATTATTTCGCACAGCATATGCATAACTGCGACCTTGTTAACCTTGAAGATATGCTCCAGAACGGAACGGTCATCAGCGAAACGCTTATCGAAAAGCCGCACAGCTTCTCGACCGCCTGCAATATCGCAACGCAGATCATCGCGCAGGTCGCTTCCAACCAGTACGGCGGCCAGAGCATAAGCCTTGCGCACCTTGCTCCGTTCGTGCAGATATCCCGTGAGAAGATTCACAAGGACGTTATGGATGAGGTCAAGGCTCTCGGTGCGACTCCGAGCGAAACTCAGATAGCCGAGATTGTTGAAAAGCGTCTTCACAAGGAGATCGAAAAGGGCGTTCAGACCATTCAGTATCAGGTCGTTACCCTTATGACTACAAACGGTCAGGCGCCGTTCCTCACCGTGTTTATGTATCTTAACGAAGCCAAGGACGAGAACGAAAAGCAGGATCTTGCCCTTATCATAGAAGAAATGCTCCGCCAGCGTTATCAGGGCGTTAAAAACGAAGCAGGCGTGTGGATAACACCTGCTTTCCCGAAGCTTATATATGTCCTCGAAGATGATAACGTTGAAGAGGACAGCCCGTATTTCTACCTCACCGAGCTTGCCGCAAAATGCACGGCAAAGCGCCTTGTTCCCGATTATATCAGCGAAAAGGTAATGCTTAACCTTAAAGTCGATAAAAACGGCGAGGGTCATTGCTATACCTGCATGGGCTGCAGAAGCTTCCTCACGCCTTATGTTGACGAGAACGGCAAACCGAAGTATTACGGCAGATTCAATCAGGGCGTTGTTACGATAAACCTTGTCGATGTTGCGCTTTCTTCGGGCGGCGATATGGATAAGTTCTGGAAGATCTTCGATGAACGTCTTGACCTTTGCTACCGTGCGCTGATGTGCCGTCACGAACGTCTTAAAGGCACATTGTCGGACGCTGCTCCTATCCTTTGGCAGTACGGCGCGCTTGCAAGACTTAAAAAAGGCGAGCCTATCGACAAGCTGCTTTACGGCGGTTATTCCACGATATCGCTCGGCTATGCGGGACTTTGCGAATGTACAAGATATATGACGGGCAAATCCCACACCGACCCCGAGGCAACTCCGTTTGCGCTTGAGGTTATGCAGCATATGAACGATGTTTGCGCAGAGTGGAAAAAGAAGGAAAATATCGACTTTTCTATATACGGAACTCCGCTTGAAAGCACGACCTACAAATTCTCGAAGTGCCTGCAGAAGCGTTTCGGCATAATCAAGGGCGTTACAGACAAGAATTATATCACAAACAGCTATCACGTTCACGTTACCGAGGAGATAGACGCTTTCACGAAGCTTAAATTTGAATCGCAGTTCCAGGCTCTTTCTCCCGGAGGAGCAATCAAGATCGGAAGAGCACACGTCGGAACTCCAGTCACCGGCTATGATATCTCGT
>CAMJES010000013.1 GCA_946404705.1 uncultured Ruminococcus sp.
CCCTACACGACGCTCTTCCGATCTCAGCTCTAAAGCTTGCGAATGTACCGCTGTCAATAGCATCTCTTATACGCTCCATAAGCGTATTGTAAAAATAAAGATTGTGAATGACAGCAAGCCGTCCTGCAAGCTGTTCGTTTGACTTGAACAGATGACGAATATACGCTCTTGAATGGTTACGGCAGGTCGGGCAGTCACATTCGGGGTCAAGCGGAAGCGGATCGGTTTCATAGCAGGCATTTGTAGCATGCATTATTCCGCTCCATGTAAATATCGTGGCGTGACGGGCATTTCTGCTCGGCATTACGCAGTCGAAAAGGTCAATTCCCCTTGCAACGGCTTCGATTATATTAGAAGGTGTTCCCACTCCCATTAGATAACGTATCTTGTTTTTGGGCATAACCGGTTCAACATCTTCAATTATCTTATACATTACCTCGGTTGGCTCGCCTACGGCAAGTCCGCCGATAGCGTAACCGTCCATATCAAGCCGCGCAATAGCTTCCATGTGCTTTATTCTAAGCTCGGGAAAGGTACAGCCTTGATTTATTCCGAAAAGCAGCTGATGCTTGTTGATCGTATCATGTAAAGCGTTAAGCCTTTCCATCTCTTCTTTACATCTGTAAAGCCAGCGAGTTGTACGCTCGCACGACTTTTTGGAATATTCAAAGGTTGCAGGATTTTCAACGCATTCATCGAATGCCATTGCAATCGTTGACGCAAGGTTTGACTGTATCTGCATTGATTCCTCTGGCCCCATAAAAATCTTTCTTCCGTCAACATGGGAGTTAAAATAAACGCCCTCTTCCTTGATTTTACGGAGTTTAGACAGCGAAAATACCTGAAATCCGCCGCTGTCTGTGAGAATTGGCTTATCCCAGTTCATGAATTTGTGAAGACCGCCCATTTCCTTTATAACTCGGTCGGACGGACGAACGTGCAGATGGTACGTGTTGCAAAGCTCAACCTGCGTTTTGAGTCCTTTTAAGTCGATAGAGGACACTCCGCCTTTAATAGCGGCAGATGTTCCGACATTCATAAAGCAAGGCGTCTGGAAAGTGCCGTGAACGGTTTCAAACTTACCTCTTCGAGCCTTGCCGTCTGTTTGTATAAGTGTGTACATAGATTCTCCTATCTGTAATCATGAATTCTTTCGTCAGCATTATAACGGTCTATAAGTTCAAAAATGTCAACGTAATATTTTCCTTTGTTGTTTCTGTCAACATAAACGGTTACTTCTCTGCCGACAAGATCGGATATATCGAATGTAACATTTTCCGAGCTGTAAAGATATTTTTCTCCGCTAAACGGATCAACGACCTCGCATTCTGCCTTATAAGGGTGAATTCCGTTTATTCTGACATTGTTGTTTTTCACTACATCTGTAATAACACCGACAACCCTATCCCCTTTTTCTATAAGCATCTTTTTGCGATTGCGTGAAACCGTATTTATGATAAGGAAAATAGCTCCCAAAACTGCAAAAACGCCGCCTAAAAGGATAAAGATAAGTTCAAGGAGCTTTGAATCGGTTTGCACGATCGTAGGATTATCTGGGTCATAGCAAATCTCTATAATATCACCTTCATGCATTCTTGAATCGTAATATCCGAGAATTCTTTCAAATGTTTCGCCGTCAGCTTCATATTTCACCCAAACATCGTGATCGGTTCGGGTTTTGCCGTTGCTTCTGTGGGTATCTGTTTCGATAAGAGTGATCAAAGCATCGGTATGTACAGCATTTTTGATAAATGCCGAATGATTGATTAGAACGATAATCCCCGTAACGAGAAACACCGTTCCGACTAAAAAGTAGATGATACCGAGAAGAAACATCACCGAAGCAGCGCTTTTTGTTTTTGATCTCATAAGTTCTCCTTTATGTCTGAAAACACATTATAAAAAGTCTTGTTGTCATTATAGAATAAGCATAGCGTCACCAAAGCTGAAAAACCTGTATTTGTCCTCAACTGCGGTCTTGTAAGCGTTCATTGTCTTTTCATATCCGAGAAAAGCGGATACGAGCATAATAAGTGTGCTTTCGGGAAGGTGGAAATTCGTGATAAGTCCGTCAATGACTTTGAATTCATAACCGGGATAGATGAAAATATCGGTATAACCCTCATGCTCATCCATATCTTCAAAGAAAGTTCCGACGCTTTCAAGCGTTCTGCAGGAGGTCGTTCCGACAGCTATTACCCTGCCGCCCTCCGCTTTGGTCTGTTTTATAAGGTCAGCCGTTTCTTTGGGCAGATGATAATGCTCGGAATGCATTTTATGTTCAAGGACATTATCTTCCTTTACAGGACGGAACGTTCCCAATCCAACATGAAGTGTAACGTATGCAAGCTTTACACCCTTTTGTTCAAGCTCGGCAAGCATTTCTTTTGTAAAGTGAAGTCCTGCAGTCGGAGCCGCAGCAGAGCCCAATTCCTTTGAATAGACCGTCTGATAGCGTTCCTTATCGTTAAGCTTTTCTTTTATATATGGCGGAAGAGGCATCTGTCCGACTTCTTCAAGAGCTGTAAAGAAGTTTCCTTCACACTCGAATTTTGCAATTCTGTTTCCGCCTTCGACTGTTTCGATGATCTCCGCTTTAAGTCTGCCATCACCGAAGCTGAACCGTGCGCCCGGTTTAGCCTTTTTGCCCGGACGAACAAGTATCTCCCAAAGCTTGTCCCCTTTCTGTTCAAGGAGCAGAAACTCGATAAATGCCCCTGTACCTTCTTTTTCACCGTAAAGACGGGCAGGAAGCACACGGGAATCGTTCATAACAAGCAAATCACCTTTTTGGAGATAATCGCATAAATTATAGAAATGACGATGTTCTATTTCTCCGCTTTTGCGGTCAATTTTCATTAGTCTGGAATGATTTCTCGGTTCGATCGGCGTCTGGGCAATAAGCTCCTCGGGAAGATCATAAAAAAACTCCGATTTTAGCATAAGGTACAAAAAATCCTTTCAATTCTTTTTCAATATTTATACAGTTATTAAGATTTTACCACAAAAAAGTTCTAAAGTCAAACATTATTTATATGATATTATATTAATTTAATGTTATTTTATAAAAATCTATTGACAAACCGGAAGAATGGTGCTAATATAATCTTAATTTAAGATAGAGGTGCGGTATAGAAGAGTATATGCTGACAGACTGCCAAGTCGTTTACGCAGCATTGAAAGGCGCAGCCGCCGAAGAGGATGATTTGGCAAATCATTTTCTGATCATGCATTTAATAGGTGTATGATTGTCATCATACTTAATGATGGAGTGCTATCGCATTTATGTGAAGTTATTTCAATATTTGGTATGATGAATCGGTTTTATACCGATTTTTATTTTTATATTTAATATTTTTTAAGGAGTAATCAAAAATGAAAAAGTATAATGTAGGTATTATTGGTGCAACAGGTATGGTAGGTCAGAGATTTTCTCTGCTTCTTTCCCATCACCCTTGGTTCAACGTTGTTGCTCTTGCAGCTTCTCCGAGAAGCGCAGGCAAAAGATATGAGGAAGCTGTCGGCGCAAAGTGGGCAATGACTTCCCCTATCCCCGAAAATCTCAAGGATCTTATCGTAATGGACGCAACTGCAGATGTTGAAAAGATCGCAGGAATGGTTGATTTTGTATTCTGCGCAGTTGATATGAAGAAGGATGAGATCAAGGCTCTTGAAGAACGTTATGCAAAGGCTGAATGCCCCGTAGTTTCCAACAACTCCGCACACAGATTTACACCCGATGTTCCTATGGTAGTTCCCGAGATCAACCCCGAGCATATAGATATCATCCCTGCACAGAGAAAGCGTCTTGGCACAAATAGAGGCTTTGTTGCCGTAAAATCCAACTGCTCGCTCCAGAGCTATGTTCCTGCACTTCACCCTCTCAAGGATGAATTCGGAATTGACAGAGTTCTCGTTTGTACTTATCAGGCTATCTCAGGCGCAGGCAAAACCTTCGATACAATGCCTGAGATCGTTGATAACGTAATTCCTTATATCGGCGGCGAGGAAGAAAAGTCCGAACAGGAGCCTTTGAAGCTTTGGGGCAAGATCGAAGGAGATCACATCGAAAGCGCTAAGGAACCTCTCTTTACCGCACAGTGCTTCCGTGTTCCCGTTTCTGACGGTCACACAGCTGCAGTATTCGTAAAATTCAAGAAGAAGCCTACAAAGGAACAGATCCTCGAAGCATGGAAGAATTTCAAGGGCGTTCCGCAGGAATGCAATCTCCCGAGCGCACCCAAGCAGTTCCTCCATTATTTTGAAGAGGATAATCGTCCTCAGGCTAAGCTTGACAGAATGATCGAAAACGGCATGGCTGTTTCTGTCGGTAGACTCAGAGAAGACAATCAGTATGATTACAAGTTTGCCTGCCTTTCACACAATACCCTCAGAGGTGCAGCAGGCGGAGCAGTTCTTCTTGCTGAACTTCTTGCAGAAAAGGGATATTTTGACTAATGAACCTTTCAATAAGAAAGGCAACGGATTCCGATTCGGCACTCATTGCCGCATATCTGAAAAAGCTTGCGGAATTTGAAAATCTTTCCGAATATTGTAATGTTACCGAAACGCAAATTTGCGGAATGATGCGTGAAGAGAACGGTTTGAACGCATTGATTGCCGAGGCTGACGGCACTCCGATGGGAGTAATGGTATATTATTTCTATAAGATCGCAACATTTTCCGGAAAACGTGTTCTGTATGTTGAAGATGTTTTTATCGACCCCGAATACAGAAGATATGGCGCCGGAAAGATGATGTTCGACAGGATAAAGGCTGTCGGCAAAGAACACGGCTGCGCCCGTATCGAGTGGAAATGCCTTGACTGGAATACCTCGGCGCAGGAGTTTTACAAAAAAATCGGAGGAAATTGTGAATCCGATGAATGGCTTACATACACAATAAACCTTTAAACCATAAAAAGGAGCCTATTATGAAAAATACAATTTTTACAGGTGCAGGCGTTGCTATCGTTACCCCGATGAATGCTGACGGAAGCGTAAATTATGACCAGCTCTGCACTAACATTGATTATCAGATCGAAAACGGCACAGACGCTATTATCATCTGCGGTACAACCGGTGAATCCGCAACTCTTTCACACGAGGAACACGTTGAATGTATCAAGCGCTGCATTGAACACGTTAACAAGAGAGTTCCGGTCATTGCAGGAACAGGAAGCAATGACACAAGCTTTGCTATCGGTCTTTCCCGTGAGGCTGAAAGACTTGGTGCAGACGGACTTCTCGTTGTTACGCCTTATTACAACAAGACTTCGCAGAGAGGACTCGTTGCGCATTTCACAGCAATTGCCGACAGCGTAAATATCCCTATTATCCTTTACAACGTTCCCTCAAGAACAGGCGTAAATATCTCTCTTGATACATATATCAAGCTTGCTGAACACAAGAATATTGCTGCAGCAAAGGAAGCAAGCGGAAATATCTCCGCAGTTGCTAAGCTCATTGAAGCCTGCGGCGACAAGCTCGATGTTTACAGCGGAAATGACGATCAGATCGTTCCTATCATGTCGCTTGGCGGCAAGGGTGTAATCAGCGTTGTTTCAAACATTCTTCCGAAGGAAACTCACGATATCACCGAATACTGCCTGAAAAATGACTTTGCATCCGCTGCAAAGCTTCAGCTTAAGTATCTTGAACTTATCAACAATCTTTTCTGCGATGTAAATCCTATCCCTGTAAAGGAAGCTATGAACATTCTCGGAATGAATGCAGGCGAATGCAGACTTCCTCTTCTCAGAATGGAGCAGGCAAAGATCGATCTGCTTACCGCTTCTATGAAGAAGGTCGGACTTGTTAAGTAATTGGATTAGGAAGTGAAAAAATGGTTAAAATAGCTATCAGCGGCGCGAACGGACACATGGGAAAAGTTATCAGTTCTGTGATCTCCGAAAGGAACGACTGCACAACCGTTGCCGGAATTGATATCAACACCGATACATATTCCGATTTTCCCATTGTTTCCTCCCCTGCCGAATTAAAAGAAAAGCCTGACGTTATAATTGATTTTTCACATCCGTCGGCTCTCGATAAGCTGCTTGAATACTGCCTTTCGACAGGCACTCCTATCGTTATTGCCACAACCGGCTACAACGAGGATCAGATCGCTAAGATCAAAAAAGCATCCGAGCAGATACCTGTTTTCTTTACATTCAATATGTCGCTCGGAATAAATCTTCTGACAAAGCTTGCAAAAACAGCGGCAGAGATTCTCGGCGACCAGTTTGATATCGAAATTGTCGAAAAGCATCATAATCAGAAGCTTGACGCTCCGAGCGGAACTGCTATTATGCTTGCAAATGCCATCAATGATACTCTCAATGATCGCTGCCACTATGTTTATGACAGACATTCCCAGCGCAAAAAGAGAGATAAAAACGAGATCGGTATCCACTCGATAAGAGGCGGTACTATCGTTGGCGAGCATGACGTTATTTTTTCGGGCAGAGATGAGGTCATCACACTCTCCCACCATGCGTCATCCAAAGAGGTATTCGCCGTTGGTTCTGTAAATGCAGCTGTTTTCCTCAGCAATAAGGCTGCCGGAATGTATGATATGTCCCAGCTTATTGAAAACAAAGCATAATTATCTTTAAAAAATTGCCGCCTCCGATAAATGTGTCGGAAGCGGCTTTTTTACGATGATTTTTTAGATTACTCATTATCAACAATATGTACATCAAGCTGATTGTACGGAATAACGATGCCGTTTTTATCAAATGCGTCTTTGATATCCTCTAAAAGCGCAAAATATACATCCCAGTAATCGGCTGAATTAACCCAGACTCTTACAACAATATCAATTGAACTTGCAGAAAAAGCGGTTATCTTCACAAACGGCTCGGGGGCGGATAAGATCTTGTTGTTTTCCTTTATAACATCGGAAATCACAGAAATTGCCTTTTTAGCGTCATTGTTGTAGGAAATCGACATAATATGGTCAACGCGGCGCGTTTTTTCTCTTGTATAATTGATTATCGTTGCATTTGAAACTGTGCCGTTAGGGATATAAATAGATTTATTGTCAACTGAGATAATGTTTGTTGCAAATATTGTTATTTCTCTGACTGTTCCTTCTGTTCCGTTGATTGATACATAATCACCGACGCGGAAATTCTTTCCCATAAGAACAATAACGCCGCCGGCAATGTTGGAAAGACTGCTCTGAAGCGCAAGACCGATAGCAATACCTGCAGAACCTACTACCGCTATTATTGATGTCATCGGAATACCGAGGATCGTCAGAACAATTATGATTATTATACAGAGCAGCGCAACTCTGACAAGGGATTTCAGAAATCCGTGAACAGTTTTGTCTATCCTGCTTCGTTCCAGACCTTTTGACAGAATGCTCATTATAATTCTATTGATTATACAGCCGACTATATACACAACTATCGCGATAAGCAGGGTCGGAAGATATTCAAGAAAACTGCTCCACAGCTTTGAGAAAAACGATACTTTGATAACGCCGTTTTCAACAAAATCAGAAACCTGCGGCAATGATGCTTCAAGCTTTGATGTTAAAAGTTGGTTCATTTTATACCTCCGAAAAATTAATTTATGTGATTATACCATAAAATAATTACATAATATTTAAAAAGACTGCAGTTTTTGATTAATATTATCAGGTCTATTCGAAATATATTTATTAACAATAGGTTCATATAAAAATCAAACAAAATTTGTTATATTTTTATTATGAAAATTATTGCTTTATTAGTGAAAATAGGTTATAATATATTAGATATTTTTGTTAAAGGAGATAGAATTATGGAAGGCTCGTATGTTTTAGCTGTCGTATTGACAGGTTTAATTGTTGTTTTTGTAGGCTTGATAGTGCTTATCTGCTTTGTATGGCTTATGGGTAAGATCTTTAAAGCTATCAATAGTGCAAAAGCCAAAAAACCTGAAAACAAAGTTGAAACTAAAGTCCCCGAAGCTGTAAGTGTTCCTGCTGCAGCACCTGCAATGGAGATCGAGGACGGTATAAGCGATGAAATCGTTGCTGTTATTGCCGCAGCTGTTGCATCTATGTCGGGCAATTTCGCAATCAAAAGCGTAAAAAAAGCTTCTTCCAAGTCATCGCGCAGAGGTGCTTGGGGCGCACAGGGTATTGCTGAAAATACCCGAGTATTCTAAAGAAAGGTAAAAAAAAGATGGACAGTTTTTTTCAATCAATTAAAGATCTGTGTATGACTTCCGGCCTTGCAAACTTAACATGGCAGTCTGTATTAATGATCTTGATTTCTTTCGGATTTTTGTACCTTGCAATCAAGCATAAGTTTGAACCGCTTCTTCTTTTGCCCATTGCATTCGGTATGCTTCTCACAAACCTTCCGCTTACAGAAATGTATCACCCCGAGCTTTTCGATATCAGCGGCGGAAAAGAGCTTGATTTCGGTAATATTTTACATAACGGCGGATTGCTTGACCTGCTGTATTTAGGCGTTAAGCTTCAGATATATCCCCCGCTCATCTTCCTCGGAATCGGCTGTATGACCGACTTTGCTCCTCTTATCGCAAATCCGAAGAGCTTCCTTCTCGGTGCTGCTGCTCAGGGAGGTATCTTCTTTACATTTGTCGGCGCTGCATGGCTCGGCTTCACACCTCAGGAAGCAGGTTCAATAGCTATTATCGGTGGCGCAGACGGCCCAACCGCTATCTTCGTTTCAAGTAAGCTTCTCGGCAGCGGCGGTTTCGATATTGATACAGGTACTATCGCACTTGCCGCTTATACCTATATGGCACTCGTTCCTATCATTCAGCCGCCTATAATGAAGGCACTTACCACTAAGAAAGAGCGTTCTGTTGTAATGACCCAGCTCAGACAGGTTTCAAAGACCGAAAAGATCATCTTCCCTATCGCTGTAACAATCGTTATTGCACTTATCATTCCTTCGGCTGCTCCGCTTGTTGGTATGCTTATGCTCGGTAACCTTATCAAGGAAAGCGGAGTATGTGAAAGACTTTGCAAAACTGCTCAGAACGAGCTTATGAATATTATCACAATATTCCTTGGTATTTCTGTCGGAGCTACTACAACGGCTGACAAGATAGTTAATATGAAGTTTGTCAAGGTTATTATCCTTGGCGTAATTGCATTCTGCCTTGGTACAGCTTGCGGCGTTCTCCTCGGCAAGCTTATGTACGTTGTTACTAAGGGCAAGGTTAATCCGCTTATCGGTTCTGCAGGTGTTTCCGCAGTTCCTATGGCTGCCCGTGTATCACAGAAGGTCGGTCAGGAAGAAAATCCGAAGAACTTCCTTCTTATGCATGCTATGGGTCCGAATGTTGCAGGTGTTATCGGTTCTGCAGTTGCAGCCGGAGTTCTCCTCAGCATCATACCTCACTGATATACCCAAAAACAACAATGACCTTGGTTTCATTTTTATTGAAACCGAGGTCATTTTTTTATCAGCTTTTATAAAGTGAAACATTCTGGAAACCGTCAAGAAGCTTATCAAGATATTTAAAGGAAAGCTGCGCTCCCTTTGCAACGCAGGAAAGCGGATCGTCCGCAACAATACACGGAACTTTTATCTCGCTTGAAATAAGCTTGTCAAGCCCGTTTATCAGCGCTCCGCCGCCTGTCAGATAAATTCCGTTTTTACAGATATCACCGACAAGCTCCGGAGGAGTATTTTCAAACACGTTTTTAATATTAGCGATTATCTCATTAATACTTTCAACGATCGCTTCATAAATATCATAATCGGTGATTTCTATACATTCGGGAAGTCCTCGAACAAGATGTCTGCCTTTAACAATAATAGAACGGCTTCCATCGGGATTATATACGTTTGCAGCAGAGATCTTTGCCATTTCAGCTGATTTTTCTCCGATCAGAACACGGTAACGGTTGCTTATATACTTGACGATTTCCTTATCAAATTTATTTCCTGCGACCTTAATTGATGCTTTTGCTACTATTCCGTTCATAGAAATAATTGCAATGTCCGTAGTGCCTCCGCCGATATCAACAACCATGTTTCCGTTCGGCGTGGAAATGTCAACGCCTGCGCCGAGCAATGCGGCGATCGGCTCTTCAAGCAGATAAACCTTTTTTGCACCGGCGACCTTTGCAGCTTCTACGACTGCCCTGCTTTCAACGTCAGTTATCGAGGACGGAACACACATTACAATGTTCGGCATGAGCAGCTTTTGTCCCGTGATCTTCTCAATAAATGCTGTTACCATATACTCTGTCATTTTATGGTCGGAAATAACACCGTCTGAAAGCGGCTGAACAACGAGAATATGTTCGGGTGCTTTTCCAAGCATCTTATATGCCTCAGAACCGACAGCAATGACCTGTTCTGTTCGTGTATTAAAAGCAACGATTGAAGCTTCATTCAGCACTATTCCGCTGTTTCCCATTGTAATAATAACATTTGCAGTACCTAAATCAATACCAATATCCATTTTTTTCACCCTTTATTATACGGTTGTCGCCGCAACGGCAGCTATAACCGAATTTGCGCCCATTTCGAGCAGTATCTCTGCACAGGAGTTTATCGTTGAGCCTGTCGTCATAACATCATCAACTATTATTACTGTTTTATCCTTAATTTCTGAGGTGTTTCCTGCAGAATACAGACGAGCGGCGTTGCTTTTTCGCCGGTTTGCAGAAAGCTTGTGCTGTGCAACGACCGATTCGCCTTTTATCAGAGCATTACGGTAAACAGGTATATCAAGCTTTTCAGCCAACGCATCCGCAAGAACTTCAGCCTGATTGTATCCTCTTCTTCGAAGCTTTAGCTTTGACATCGGAACAGGAACAATACAGTCCGCTTTTGGAAATAATGCGTCCGAGTTAATGTCAGCCGCCGTTTTTTCTGCAAACAATCGCGGAAATACATCATTTTTAGTTCTTTTCAGATATACAACTCCGCCCTTGGCGCTGCCTTGATAATAAAACGCTGCATAACATCTTGAAAAGGAGCGCTCATTCTCATGACAAGAGCATCGGCTTATATCATTTCCGCATCCGCGGCAAAGCTCGTCACCGGTGTACGGCAGTTCATCATAACATCTGCCGCAGTATTCAAGCTTCCAATTGATAACATTTCCGCAGAGAGGACAGCGGTTCGGAAAAAACAAATCCAGAACAAAAGCTTTCAGCTGTTTGGCGTTATACACCGAAATCCATCTCCTTATCGAGCATTTCCCTTAAACAGCTGTAACGCATCGTCCTTCTGTTGTTTGAGATCATATATTCAACTGTTCGCTTTGAACCAACGATTATAAGCATCTTTTTGGCCCTTGTAACGGCAGTATACAGCAGATTACGGAAATAAAGCTTCTCATAGTTTCCGAGCAGCGGAAGAATAACAGCATTAAATTCGCTGCCCTGACTTTTATGCACCGTAATGGCATAAGCAAGCTCAAGCTGGTCAAGCATTTCTGTTGAATAGGACACAATTCTTCCGTCAAAATCAATAACCATTTTCATTTCGCGTTTTGAAACCTTTAGAATTGTGCCGATATCGCCGTTAAATATTCCCGAGCCGTTTTCGCTGCCCTTGTTCCATATTATGTCATAATTATTCTTTATCTGCATAACTTTATCGTTTTCACGAAAAGTATAATTAACGCCGCGAATTTCATTTTTTCCACGTTCGGGTGGATTTATAGCAAATTGAAGAGAGTTATTGAGTTCAACCACACCGAGAACGCCTTTTCGTGAGGGACAAAGGACTTGAATATCATCGGTCGGAGAATAATTATATGCCTTTGGAAGCCGCTCGGTGCATAGCTGTACAACAGTTTCGGCAGCTTCTTGAAAATCAAGCTTCTGTATAAAGAAAAAATCGTTATCTGTACGGGTAAGGTCGATATTTTCACCCTTAACGATACTGTGGGCATTCATAACGATAGAGCTTTGCTGCGCCTGACGGAAAATTTCGTTAAGCTGAACAACGGATAAAACTCCGCTTTCGATCATATCTTTTAGGAGATTTCCTGCGCCGACAGACGGCAGCTGGTCGCAGTCGCCTACCATAATAAGCCTGCAGGAAAGCTTCAAAGCGCGAAGCAGCGACTCGAACAAAAGGCAATCCACCATTGACATTTCATCAATTATCATAACATCACAGGTAAGTGGCTCGGATTCGTTGTGTTTAAACCTAAGCTTGCCGGAATTGTCAAAAGAAACCTCCAAAAGGCGATGAATAGTCTTCGCTTCATATCCAGTCAAATCGGAGATACGTTTTGCAGCCTTACCTGTCGGAGCGGCGATCTGAACCTTCATTCCCCTCTGCTCGTAAAGCGAGATTATCGCTTTAAGCGTAGTGGTTTTTCCGGTACCGGGGCCTCCCGTCAGCACTATAAAGCCCTTAGAAAGCGCAAGCGATATCGCATTTTTCTGCTGCTCGGCATAGGTAATATTCTTTGCTTTTTCTTCAAGCTCTATCATCTTGGAATAGTCATATTCGGTGTCCTTCATAAATGAATTGAGGACGTTAAGCCTGCCTGCTATATAGCTTTCGGCGTTGTAATATTCATATATGTATATAAAATCACGATCCTGCCTGCGGCTTCTGTATAGCGCAAGGCGGTTTTCTTCAATTTCATCGTCAATGACCTTGTCAATAAGCTCCTCTGTAACTTTAAGATAATTTGATGTGGTTTCAACCAAATGCTTATACGGCAGGCAGGTATGTCCGAGATATGTGTTTTCCGTCAGTATATAGAAAATCCCTGCTTTGACCCTGCCTTCGCTGTCGGTGGGGATCTTCATTTCCTCGGCAATTTTTTCTGCCTTTACAAAATCAAGCTCTATTCCCTGTTCGCAGAGTACATACGGGTTTTCTTTTATAACATCAACTGCGTACTGTCCCCACCTTTTCCATGCTTTAACAGCAAAAGATGGACTTATGCTGTACTGGGAAAGAAAAATCATAAGCGTTCTTATTCCGTAAATACGCTTGAACTCCATTGCAGCTTCTTCTGCCTTCTGTGCTGTAAAGCCTTTTACCTCTTTAAGACGTTCCGGTTCGTTCTCAAACACTTCAAGCGTTTTATCTCCGAATTTCTCAACGATTCTTTTGGCAAGAGTCGGGCCTATACCCTTGATAACGCCTGAGGAAAGATATTTCAAAATAGCTGCAGAGGTTTCAGGCAGTTTGCGTTCACATATTTCAGCATTAAACTGCGTTCCGTAGCGAGGGTGATTTACATACTTTCCCGTAACCGAGAGCAGTTCCCCCTCTTCGACATTTCCAAGTTCTCCTGTAACGACAATATTACCGTCCTTGACTGAAAGGTTAACAACAGCATATCCGTTTGACGGATTTGAAAACAATATCTGATCTACCGAACCCTCTATGATAATACCCTGATTTTCTTCCATTGCGAAAAACATCCAATCATATACAAATATACAATATATTATTATACCACATTTCGAGAGGTTTTGCAACCACGGTTATAGTTTTTTTATACTGTGATCTTATCCTTAATGTTTTCATATTTTTTGTCGCCTATGCCCTTGACATTCTTTATCTCCTCAATAGAGTTGAAGCCGATAGTATTTGCATATTCAACGATACGGGCTGCTATCACATCTCCGATCCCGTTTAACGTTTTAAGTTCTTCAACCGTTGCTGTATTTATGTTTATAAGACTGCCTTGTTCGGAAATTGTTTCGGCACTTCCCGAAAACATTGTTTGTGAGGTTATAATTTCATTAACTGCTGTAAGGATCGGTTCTTCCGCTTGCTTCTGCGGAGAAGTCGTTAAGCTTGTCTGCGCCGACGTTTGTTCCTCAGCTTCCTCCCAAATACTGTCGAGGGGAATCAATGTTTCCGCTTCGGAATATCCGATGATAGGTTCTGCAAATTCTTCTGAGTCATAAACAGAAATAACTGATATGACCGCCAAAACAAAAAATACGGCTGCTGCGGCTTTAAAATAAGGTTTATTCATAAAATCATCACCGTTTTACTTATTCATTGATTACATTTTACAACATAATATGACATTTTGCAAGCAATTATCGGCAAAAACTAAAATTGAAAAACCTGCATGACAGTCAAGCCATGCAGGTAAAAAATCATTTTTTAGAAGAAATCTTATCGAAAGCAGGATTAAATGCATAGAAATTCTTAGAATTAAGATTATCCTGAGCGATTCTCAAACCTTCGCCGAACCTCTGGAAATGAACGAGTTCTCTTTGTCTTAAAAAGCGTATCGGATCTTTTACGTCATTGTCATCGACAAGCCTCAGAATGTTATCATAAGTTGTTCGTGCTTTCTGTTCTGCTGCAAGATCCTCTGTCAGATCGGTAATAACATCACCGGTTGACTGGAATGTTGCTGCCGAAAACGGCATTCCCGATGCGGCGATCGGATAGATACCTGTTGTATGGTCAACAAAGTATTTATCAAAACCGCTTTCTTTTATCTGTTCGATCGAAAGATTTCTTGTAAGCTGATATACAATAGCTGAGATCATTTCCATATGTCCGAGTTCTTCGGTGGCTATATCAGTCAATGTTGCCTTAACTTTGCCGTACGGCATTGAATAACGCTGTGAAAGATAGCGCATTGCAGCTCCTGTTTCACCGTCAGGGCCGCCCAACTGTGTGATTATAAGCTGTGCAAGTCGTGGATTCGGGTTTTTTATATTTACGGGATACTGTAATTTTTTCTCATACGACCACATTAATTAGCCCCCCTTTCCCATGGCCACGGGTCATCTGTCCAATAAAAATGTTCATCGGAGTTGTTCTGAACGGCGGTTATCGGGCCGTAATTTTTGGTATAGGCTTCATATGCTTTTTTACGGCGTTCTTTTATTTCATTAAATCTTGCAAGGGCGTTTCTGTCATTTGGGTGAGTATCAAGAAATAAATTCAGGTCATACAGATAAAAATCATACATCTGTATTGCTTTCATAAGATTACAGGCGGACATCATCATTCTCAGCCTCCCCTCCTAAAAACGGGAAATAAAGCTCCGGAAAAATTGTTCCTTTTTCAAGAGCAGTATTTTCAGCGTAGGTCGTATCATAAGTTTGAAACGGAACATAGCACATTGCAAGCGGAGTATTCTCCGGGAAAATGCTTGTTTCATTTTTATATTTATTCTCCATAGCAGCTCCTCTTTTCGTAATAAAATACGGAAAAGCCGATTATGCAAAGCAGTTATTTAATTGTTATCAGCAACATATAAAAGCCGTCACAAAGTTTGTGACGAAAACAACCAAACAGTTAATTCAGCTTTTCATAATCACTTCCTTTTTTATAATATGAAAGATTTTTCAAAATGACATTACAAAAATTTACTGTAAAAATTTATCGGATTTTGTTGACAAGCAGACGCTCTTGTTATAAAATAAATAATAAATACAAAAGTATAATTCTATTAATAATTTCAGACATTTTACGAGGAACTAAAAATGAAAGATTTACTGTTAAGATCAATCGCATTCATGACCGCTTTTATTATGGCTGTTAGCATGGTTTCAATAAATATATCTGCAGCAGAAGAAGATGAATATCCGGAAGATACCATGATGGATGAGATCTTTGATGATGACATAGTTGATACGGATAATACAGAAGAAACCGCCGATGATAATTCACCCAAAACTGCTAAAAACAGTAATGACACCGAAGAAGATCAGGAATCGGTTCCCGGCAGCAATGAACGAACCAAGGTCACAAAGCCTGCAAATCGTATTAGGATCACATCCGATCTGAAACCTGTTCTTGATCTCGGAAGTACATATCAGATCAAATATAGTCTTTATCCTGCACAAAGCGATGACTATGTTACATATAAATCAATCAATCCAAGTGTTGCAATGGTCAATGATGACGGCCTTGTTACAGTTGTCGGAGTAGGAACCGCTGTTATCAGGGTCAAAACCTCAAAAAACCTTATTGCAAACTTGAAAATAACCGTACCGGATCCTTACGCAAAGGGTAAAAACAATAAAAAGGTCACAAAAATCACTCCGGTCAACGATAATATTACCCTGCGCAAGGGAAGCAGCGTTACGCTTGGATATATCCTCTACCCTATCGGCGCATACGAGGAGGTAAGCTTTAGCTCGGAAGATACTTCTGTTGCTACTGTTTCGTCAAAAGGACTTATAACCGGTGTATCGGACGGAACAACAAATATTATACTTAAAACAAAATCGGGAAAAAAAGCTGTATGCAGCGTCAATGTCTACAGCAACTATTTTAAAGGTATTGACGTTTCCAAATGGCAGGATACTATAAACTGGAAAAAGGTCAGCAACAGCGGAATTGATTTTGCGATGATACGAAGCTCATTCGGTTCGACCGATGTGGATATAAAGCTGAAACAAAATGTCAAAGGCTGCGAAAAGTATGATATCCCCTATGGTTTCTATCATTATACTTATGCAAAAACAGTTGCCGAAGCAAAGAAAGAAGCAAGATTTTTCCTCAAAACAATAAAAAATTACAGTCCCGAATATCCGCTTGTACTGGATATTGAAGAGAGTTTTTATAACTCGATGTCACGCAAACAAGTTACCGACATTATAACAGCGTTTATGTCGGAGCTTGAAAACGCAGGATATTATGCTATGATATACAGCAGCGCGAAGTTCCTCACCGATAACACATATATGGATAAACTCACTAAATACGATATATGGGTTGCCTGCTGGGGAGATGAAGAACGCTTGATAAGCAACTATGACTACCATTACGGAATGTGGCAGTATAGCTCTACCGGCAAGGTCAGCGGAATTGACGGTGAAGTTGACCTTAATTATGCATTCAAAGATTATCCCCAGAGAATACGTTCAAACGGATTAAATAACCTATAAGCAATGATTTCGACCTTGTTTTTACATTTTTTACTGTAAATTAACGCTACAATATACTTACATACTATAAGGAGGGAACTTATGTCGGATAAAAAATATGCTGTTCTGATAGATGCGGACAATGTTTCGGATAAATATATAAAGGCAATACTTGACGAGATCTCCAACGAGGGAACGATCACCTATAAACGAATTTACGGCGACTGGACGCGTCCAGGACTTTCCTCGTGGAAAAATATTCTCTTAAACCACTCGATCACACCTATGCAGCAATATGGCTATACAACAGGAAAAAGCTCGACCGATTCTGCAATGATAATCGACGCAATGGATATACTTTATTCCGGCAGCGTTGACGGCTTCTGCATCGTTTCAAGCGACAGCGATTTTACACGACTTGCCGTCCGTCTTCGTGAATCGGGAATGAATGTTATCGGGATGGGTGAAAGAAAAACTCCAAACGCATTTATTGCTGCCTGCAACCGCTTCAAGTATCTTGAGATCATCGGAGGAGAAAAAGTAAACGATAAGGAGGATGTTCCCGAAGACGACCTTAGCATTTCTGTTATCAGGCAAGCTGTTTCGGAGATCGTTTCCGATGTTTCCGATGAAAACGGCTTTGCCGCGCTGAGCGATGTCGGAAATATTTTAATTAAGCGTTTTCCGAGCTTTGATGTGCGCCACTTCGGATACAGAAAGCTTACCCCGTTTATCAAATCGCTCGGTGCATACGATATTACTTCTGTCCCGAGCGAACTCAATCCGAATGTAAAGGTAGTATTGATAAAGGAGAAAGGCTGATGAACCCTGATCTCTTGAATTTTTCCGCATCAATATTTGACCTTGACGGTACGCTTGCCGATTCAAATACTGTTTGGGAAAAATTGGACAGGCTTATACTTGACAAGTATGGTGTTTCAGCAGATGACGCTTTTATAACAGAGCTTGCTGCAATGACATACTGTGAAGCTGCCGAAGCAATGCGAAAAAAAGGAATTCCTATCTCGGAAGAGGACTTTACCGAGATCGGAAGAGCACACGTCTGAACTCCAGTCACCGGCTATGATATC